>CAMCCU010000197.1 GCA_945872975.1 Pedosphaera parvula Ellin514 | reverse complement strand
CGCGTCCATGAAGAAGCGTTGATGCTCACCGGCGACGAAAACATCGTCGAGGCCCAGATCGTCGTCCAATACCGCGTGGCCGACCCTTCCAAATTCCTCTTCCGCCTGCGCGAGCCGGAAGTCGCGCTCGGCGCGGCCACCGAGGTGGCGCTGCGCAGCACCGTCGGCAGCATGACCATTGACCAGGTCATGATCGAGGAACGCACCAAGGTGCAGGACGACGCCCGCGTTTTTATCCAGCGGCTGATGGACACTTACGAATCCGGCCTGATCATCACGGAGGTCAAGTTGCAAGCCGCTGATCCGCCCGATGCCGTGCGCGACGCCTTCCACGACGTGGTGCGCGCCCGCGAAGACAAGGAAAAGCTCATCAACCAGGCCAAGGGCTATCAGGCGGACATCCTGCCCAAGGCCCGCGGCGAAGCGCAAAAAATCCTGCGCGAAGCCGAGGGCTACAAAGAAAGCCGCGTCCTGCTCGCACAAGGCGAGGCCTCCCGCTTTCTCAGTGTGCTGGCCGAATACGAGAAGTCTAGGGAAGTGACCCGCGACCGGCTCCACTTGGAAACCATGGAAAAGATTCTGCCGGACACCGACAAAGTAATTATGGACGGCGATTTGGGCCAGCGGCTGTTGCCGTTGATGCCGCTGGGAACTTCACCCCTGCTGCCCGCGAGTCTCCGCCCGGCCATTGCACCTGCGAGTGGAAAGTAATTTTATGCGCGCAAACATTTTTCTCTTTGGTGGCCTGGCCGCCCTCATCGTCGCAGCCGTCGTTTCGAAGCAAGTATTCATCATCGTGGACGAGAGCGAGCAAGTCATCGTCACTCAGTTCGGCGAATACATTCGCACCATTCAAAAGCCTGGCCTGGCCTTCAAGACGCCGTTTCTCCACAGCTCCATCCGCTTTGACCGGCGCATCCTGGTCAGCGACGCCCCGGAGGCCGAATACCTGAGCCAGGACAAGAAGCGGCTCGTGGCCGACCCCGTCACCCGCTGGCGCATCTCGGATCCGCTCAAGTTCTTCAAGACCGTGCGCGATGAATCCGGTGCCCGCGCGCGGCTGGACGACCTCGTATTTTCCGAACTGCGCAGCGAAGTGGCCAGTCACACCTTCGCCACCGTCATCGGCACCAAACGCGAGGCCATCATGGACAACGTGGCCAAGAGCGTGCGGACGAAGGCCGGCGAGTTCGGCATCGAAGTGGTGGACGTGCGCATCAAGCGCGCTGATTTGCCGAAGGAAGTTCAGCAAAGCGTCTTTCAGCGCATGCAGGCTGAGCGCGAACGCGAGGCCAAGCGCTACCGCAGCGAAGGCGATGAAGAAGCCAACAAACTGCGCAGCCAGACCGACAAGGAAAAAACCATCGTCCTGGCCACGGCAGAACAAGACGCCCAGAAGCTGCGCGGCGAAGGCGACGCGACCGCCACGCGCATCTACGCGGAGGCTTACGGCAAAGACCCCGAGTTCTACCGCTTCGTGCGCAGCCTTCAGAGTTACGAGTTGTTCCTCGGCAAACGCAGCACGCTGCTGTTGTCAGCGGATTCGCCGCTGTTGCGGTATGTGGCGGGGCCGCGTCCCGAAAGCGACAAACTGCCCGTCGGCGAAAAGGTGGCTCCTAAAGTGACGACGACCGCAGCGCGCGAATGAAAGGAGAGGAAGGTCACGGAGCATGAACACGAAGACGGCGGGTTATCTAATTCTTTATGGCGGTTTCCTCATTGTCATCGGGTTGGCCGGCTACTTGACGAATCCGGAAAAAGCGAAGACGGCGCTGATGTCCGGCGGCACCTTTGGCGCGCTCTCGATTTTGTGGGGCGTGCTCGGTGCGCGCGGTGTCCGATGGAGTCTGTGGGCGGCCATCGTGACCACCAGCTTTCTGGCGCTCGTGTTCGCCTGGCGGGCCACGGTCGGCTGGTTGGCGGTGATGGATGGCAAGTCGGAGAAACTGGTCGCGGCGGTTTTGATTACGGCGATGCTGGCGGCTTCCGCGCTGATGCTGCCGTGTTTGCTGAAGGCTCGAAAACCCACCGACACCCCATCCTGAGTGATGCGCGATAAAGTTTAACTACAGCACTTCGCGATGACACCCATGCACCAAATCAAGCGCTTGGTGGTTGCCGTCGTGGGCGGGACGGTGCTGGCCCTGGGCATTGCGTTGATTGTGCTGCCCGGCCCGGCCTTCCTCGTGATCCCCGCCGGGCTGGCAATTCTGGCGATTGAATTTGCCTGGGCCAGGCGATGGCTGCGTTCGGCGCGCTCTCTCTTGCCGCGGCGTTCCAAACACGATTCCGCACCTCGAAAGAAGTTCACCCTGCAATCGCTTTGGCGGAGCGCGGGCTTCCTGCTCCGACAGGTGCTGCGTCGGAGCCTGCTCCCAAAAAGAAAGGCCACATGATACTCCTCCTCTTCCTGCTCACGTTAGCCATCGGCCTTCTGGCCCAATGGCACGTGAAACAAACGTATGCCCGCCACAGCCGCACACCGACCGCCGGCGGCTACACCGGCGCGGAGGCGGCGCAGGCCATTCTGCGCGAAGCCGGCATCAACGATGTCTCCCTCTACGAGCACGAGGAATTACTGGGCGACCATTACGACCCGAAGCGCAAGCGGCTGGTGCTCTCCTCGGCCAACTACCACGGCACCTCGGCGGCGGCGCTGGGCGTGGCGGCCCACGAGTGCGGCCACGCCATGCAACACCAGCAGGCTTACGCGCCGCTGGAGATGCGCATGGCTGCCGTGGGCATCACCAGCTTCGCCAGCCAGCTCGTGATGTGGATTCCGCTCCTCGGCATGTTCACCGGACTGCTTGCGCCCAAGGTCGGCCTGCTCCTCATGGCCGTGGCGTGGGGCATCCTCATGGCCTTCAACCTCATCACCCTGCCCGTGGAGTTCGACGCCTCGCGCCGCGCCAAACTCGTGCTGGCGAACATGGGCTTCATCCAGCGCGGCCCCGAAGCCGCCGCCGTAAACCAGGTGTTGAACGCCGCCGCCTGGACGTATGTGGCGGCTTTCATCTCGTCGGCGATTTACTTCCTGTGGTACCTGCTCCCGCTGCTGACCGGTGGAAGGCGGCGTGACTGACTTCTTCCCATCGCGAACCGCAATCTCTCCCATGACTTCCCTCCAGAAACTTGTCGCGGCCATCCTGCCTCGTCGTTCGGTTGAGTCGCTGGAGGCCGACTCACGCTTTTGGATGGTGCGCTGTTCGTGCGGTTTCGCGAGGTCCGTCTGGGATTTGGGCGGCATCCGTGGCAAAGCTGCGGGCACTGCACGCAGACTCACGAAGTGCCCGCAGTGCAGCCAGTGCTCCTGGCACACGGTTTCCCGCGACCCGCAGGCAGCTTCTCTGCCTGGCAAGACATGAACGCCCTGTTCCTCACCCTCACCAACCATGCTGGAAACTCTTAAACTCACCAAACGCTTCCACAGCCGCGTCGCCGTCAATCAACTGAGCCTGAGCATCAAGCCGGGCGAAGTCTTCGCGCTGCTCGGCCCCAACGGCGCGGGCAAGACGACGACCATCAATCTCCTGCTCGGCTTCCTCACGCCCGACGAGGGCGAGACCCGCGTCAACGGCGCGAGCGTCACCGCCGACCCTATCGCCGCGCGCCGGCACATCGCCTACATCCCCGAGCAGGTCATGCTCTACCCGCGTTTTACCGGCGTGGAGAACCTAGATTACTTCAGCACGCTCGGCGGACGCCGGCACACGCGCGAGGAGCTGCTCCAGCTCTTGAAGAAAGCCGGACTCCCCGCCGAAGCCGCCGACCGCCGCGTCGGCACTTACTCCAAAGGCATGCGCCAGAAAGTCGGCATCGCCCTCGCCCTCGCGACAGAAGCCAAGGCTCTCTTGCTCGACGAACCCACCTCCGGCCTTGACCCCGCCGCGTCGCACGAGTTTTCGCTGCTCCTGCGCAAGCTCGCCGGACAAGGTGTCGCCATCCTCATGGCCACGCACGATTTGTTCCGCGCGCGCGAAGACGCCACGCGCATCGGCATTCTGCTGGATGGAAAACTGGCCGGCGATTACGCCACCAACGACATCAAGCACGTCGATTTGGAGAAACTCTATCTGAAACATCTCCGCGCATGATTCTCGCCATCGCCCGCAAAGAATTCCTCGATGCCTGGCGCGACGGCCGCTTCCGCATCGCCGCCGCTGTGGTCCTCGTGTTGCTCGGAGTTGCGCTCCTGCTCGCGTGGCAACAGGTGCAACGCACCCGCGCCGAACACAACGCCGCCGCCGCCCTCGAGCGTGAGAACTGGCTCAATCAGGGCGAAAAGAATTCCCACTCGGCCGGCCATTACGGCGTGTATGTCTTCAAGCCGCTCGCGCCGCTGGCCGTGTTCGATCGCGGCCTCGAACCCTTCGTCGGCACCACCGTCTTCCTCGAAGCGCACCGACAAAACCAGGCCGCGTTCCTCCCCGCGCAAGACGCCACCGCGATGCGCCGCTTCGGCGAACTGACCGCCGCCACCGGACTGCAACTGCTCGTGCCGCTGCTCATCGTGCTGCTCACGTTCGGCGCGCTGGCAGGCGAACGCGAGCGCGGCACGCTCCGCCAGGTCTTGAGCCTCGGCGTGCGTCCGCGCGACCTCGTGCTCGGCAAAGCCCTTGGCCTCGGCGCCGCGCTCGCTGTCCTGCTGCTGCCCGCCGCAGGGTGCGGAGCGCTGGCGCTCGCACAACTACCCGGCGGAGACGCGGGGGGCGGCTGGATTCGCCTCGCGTGGATGGGCGCAGCTTACGCCCTCTATCTCGCGGCCATTCTCGCCGTGTGCCTCGCGGTCTCGGCCATCGCATCCACCGCGCGCGCCGCGCTCGCCATACTTCTGGTGTGCTGGGCGGCCAACGCCGTGCTCGCGCCGCGTCTCGCTTCCGATTTCGCGCAACGCCTTCTGCCCACGCCGAAGCTGGTCGATTTTGAAACGGCGATGAACAAGGCCGTGCAAGAAGGACTGGATGGCCACAACCCGCGCAATGATCGGTTGCAGGCTTTCGCCCAGGCGACGTTAAAGAAACACGGCAAGACCCGCATCGAAGAACTCCCGTTCAACTTCAACGGCCTCGTCATGCTGGAAAGCGAACGCATGGCCAACGAAGTATTTGATCATCACTTCGGCAAACTCTGGGACCACCTCGAAGCGCAGGACCGCACCGTGACCTGGACCGGCCTCATCGCGCCACTGCTCGGTCTCCGCTCCGCCTCGATGGCGCTCGCCGGCACTGACTTCACCCACCACCGCCATTTCTCCGTCGCCGCCGAGCAGCATCGCCGCGACTTCGTGCGCGTGCTCAACGAGGACATGATGAACACCCCTGCGGCCGACGGCCATCACGGCGGCGTCGCCGGTCGAGCGCTGTGGGAGAAGCTGCCCGCCTTCCGTTACGATCCGCCGCCGCCCGCCCACGCGCTGCGCGCCGCCACGCCGGGACTGCTGGTGCTGTTCCTCTGGGCCGCCGGAGCGTGGACCGCCTTGCTGCTCGTCGCGCCGAGGTTGAAACCGAATTGATCATGACCTCGCATCTCTTCCGCCTCGAACTCCGACTGCTCGCGCGCGAACGCGCCGCGTGGGTGTTGCTCGGCCTCTTTGCCGCCGCGCTCGCCTACGGCCTCTGGAACGGTGTGCGCCTCGCGCATCGGCAAAGCGAAGCCGCCACCGCGCTCACGCAGGACGCCGCTCAATTTCAAACGCAGCTTCGCGAGGTGCTGGGCAAACAATCAGTGGACCCAAAAGCCATCGCCGGACGTGGAACGACCGCAGTGCTGCCGGCCGCGCCGCTGCCGTTGCTGGCCACGGGCCAGTCTGATCTGTCACCCAGCCATGAAACCGTCGTCCTCTGGAAACTCGCCGCGCCCGCCGACACCCGCTCTGAGTTGGAGAACCCGTCGCATCTGATGGCCGGGCGCTTCGACCTCGCGTTCGTTCTCGTCTGGCTGTTCCCGCTGTTCCTTCTCGCGCTGATTTACGACCTGATGGCGGGCGACCGCGAATCCGGCACGCTACGACTGGCCCTGGCCCAAGGCATCGCGCCTTGGGGCTGGATGGCCCGCCGCGCCCTCGCCCGTTCGCTGCCCATGCTGACGCTCGCCGCCCTCGCCACGCTGACGGCGGGTTTCTTCGGCGGCGCGGGCGGCGCGGGCCCGCGGCTCCCCCTCGCGCTGACGGTGGTGCTCACCTACGGATTGTTCTGGGTGGCGCTCGCGCTGGCGGCCAACGCCATCGCGCGCACCGCCGCCGGTGCCGCGACCGCTCTCGGTGCCGCGTGGGTCTTGCTCGTGCTCGTGGCGCCGACGTTGTTGAACGTGACCGTGGAAACGCTTTACCCCACGCCGTCGCGGCCCGAACTCGTGGCGGCGGGACGCAAGGCCTCGGGCGACGCGGAGAAGCGCGGTGGCGAATTGCTCAACTCGTTCTACCGCGACCATCCCGAACTCGCCCCGCCCGGCCAGCAGGCGGATTTCGCCGCGCAACATCTCACCGTGCAAAGCGAAGTGGGCCGGGCCGTCGAGCCGGTGCGCCAGAAATTCGACGCCCAACTCGCCCGCCAGCAAACCGCCGTCGGGCAATGGCGCTTCGTCTCACCGGCCATCGCCGCGCACGAGGCGTTGACCGATCTGGCCGGCACCGGCTACTGGCGCCACCGCGCCTTCCGCGAACAGGTGGGCGGGCTGCGGCAGGCCGTGTCCGCTTTTTTCACGCCGCGCATTCACAAGCGCGAACCAATCACCAGTGCCGACCTCGACAAGCTGCCGCGGTTTGAATTCCGCGAAGAACCCGCCGGCACCTGGATGGGTCGCGTGCTGGCCAGCCTGGCCGGGATGCTCGCCCTCGCTGGCGTGCTCGGCGCGTGGGCCTGGCGGAGTTTGCGCCCCGCGCGCCTTGGCCGGTTGAGCACGTGAAGGGTCCTTCACTACTTCGGCCCGCCGGTGAAAGCGCTGATCGCAATTTTGTTTGACTGCCTCAAAGTGTTTCTCACGCAGCTTTTCCGAAGAATGCGGGCGCGTCAGAAATGACGGTGAGCGGCGCGAGGGTGATCGTTATTTCTCGGCAAGCTGGTGAATCGTGCCGTGCAGCGACCGGGCGACGATCGCGCCGTCGGGGGCTTGAAGATTCACCTTGAGTTCATAGCACTGCGTGGGCGCGAGCGCCGAGATATCGAGCGTCACCGTCCGGGCGTCGGCGCTGAGGCGCGCGCCGGTGATTTCGAGCGGATGCTCGTCGTAATGTTTGGAGCCGTAGTTGGCGTTGCGTTGGAGCGACCAGACTTTGAGCGCGAACGCGTCGGGCTTCACGCTGGCGGGATCGAGCGGGTCGCTGAAGGTCACGGACAGCGCGCCCTTCGCGGCGTGGATGGCAAGCGGGACGTTCGCAGGTTTTCCGTTGCGACGGATGCGATGAAATCCTCCCGGCGCCGCAGCATTGCCCGCCCAGCCGAACATGCCGCACGTATAGAGCGCGCCATCAGCGGCGAAACGTCCGCGCATGATGCCGGTCGCGAAGCCCGGCAGCGGCAGCTCGCAGACCGCACCCTGCCATTGGCCACCGACTTCCTCGTGCGGCACGATGTAGGCGCGGCCCATGCCATAGCTGAGATTGAGCAACGAACCACCGAGCGAGCCCCAGGCGTTCTTCGGCACCCAGAGCAGTTCGGCCGGGCTGCGGTCCTTGGCGTTCGTGATCCAGACCATCGGCGGCTCCATCGCGGAGTCAGACGTGTTGGTCCGGTCGGTGTAGCCGAACATGTTGCCGTAAAAGCCGCCGGGCTTCACACGGTTGATGCGATTCTTCGGCGTCCAATGGCCTTCCTGGTCGGTGACAAAGAAGGTGCCATCGTCATTGAGGCAGACGCCGTTCGCGGCGCGAAATCCATTGGCGACAAGGTCGGTGCGCTGGCCGTCGGCACTCACGCGCAGCAGCGTGCCGTGATGCGGCACGAGCGCGGTCAGCGCGTGGCGGGCGGACTTGGCGTAATAGAAATTCCCCGCGGCATCCGTCTGCAAGCCCATCGCGAATTCGTGGAAGTGCTCGGTGACCTGATGGTCGTTGTTGAAGCTCTCGATGAAGTCCGTCTCGCCATCGCCATTCAGATCGCGCAGTCGCACCAACTGATCGCGGCAAGTGATGAACAGTTCGTCGCCACGAAACTTCACGCCGAGCGGCTGAAAGAGTCCGCTCGCAATGCGCCGCCAGCGCAGCGGGGCGGGCGCAGCCGCCATGACGCCATCCACACGCCAGACGTCGCCGTTCCAAGTGGCGACGATGGCGGCCTTGCCGTCCGGCGTGAAATCAAAACCGCCGGGGCGCATCCAGCTTTGCCAGGGATTCTCAGCTGGCAGCGTGAACGTGTCGGCGATGAACGCGCCGTCCGCTTTGCCGGCCACCGAAGTCGTCGTGACTTCCTGAGCCCAGCGTGCCGGTCCACCGTGGGTCAGCGGTTCGAGGTCGAGAGATGCGGTGGAAGCTTTCACCAGCTTGGCGAGCGCTGGTTCATCGGCTCGCGAAATGAAGAGCCTCGTCTTCGCCGCACCGGGGAGTTCCGCGATCCAGAATCCGCCCTCTTTGCGAATCGAGCCATTGCCGGAGAGCGCGACGTTCACCGAGTCCGGCGCGACGCGCAGGAGCAGCGGCTTCTTCGCCGGACCGATATTCAGCGTGCGAGTGAAGACCGCGTTGGAGCCGTGGTCGATCCAACCCGGCGATTCGAGCACGCGCGTCCCGCCGATGCTTGCGGCGATGACCACCTTGCTGCCCTGCAAATACATTCCTTCGTAATGCGCCCACTCACGCGGCAGCGGACCGAACATCCGCTTGTCGCGGCCCACCACACGCGCGTCGTCCCACTTGCCTTCCGGCGACGCCCAGCCGGGGCCGACCGGATTCACGAAGTGCCGCTCGCCCTTGAGGCTGGTGTGCGTGCCGTGGCTGGCGTCGAAGGCAATGCCCTTCCAATCCACGAAATCACCCGTGGTCGCCGCCGCCACGCGCATCGTGTCGTGGTCATACACCATCCACGCTCGACCTTTGCTCACGCCGCCGGGGCCGTCATCGAGGCGAACCGCGATGCCCTTCTGGGCGATGTTGCCCGGCGCAACTTGATACGTCCAAAAAAGCGCCGGCCCGTAGTCCATCTTCAGATAAGGCGGCGCAGCGGCGAAAACGGTGGTGCTGACGAGCGTGAGAGCTGCGGCAAGGAGAAGCTTCATGGCGGTGGCGGTTTATTCGACGACCACAACACGTTTCCCAAGCACATCCATCTTCGGCTGGATGCCGAG
>CAMCCU010000196.1 GCA_945872975.1 Pedosphaera parvula Ellin514 | reverse complement strand
ATGGAAGGCCGCCCCGCCTGCTGCGATCCCGTCTGGAAGAACGTGATGGCCGGGTCGTGATTGATGGCCTCGGTGTGCAGCGATTTGATGAAGCACAGGTCGTCCGCGATCTTCGCGGTGTGCGGGAGCAGCTCGCTCACCCACGCGCCAGACTTGCCGTGCTGCTGGAACTTGAACGCTGAGCCCGCCAGCGGCAGCGACGACTGGTTGCCCGACATGCCGGTGAGGCGCTGCCCCATGCGCACGGACGCGGGCAGCTCCTGTCCGTTCATTTCATTGAGCTTCGGCTTGTAGTCGAACAGATCCATCTGCGACGGCCCGCCGCTCATGAAGAGATAGATCACGCGCTTGGCCTTCGGCGCGAAGTTCGGGAAGCCCGGCAGCCCTTGATAAGGATTTGCGCTGGCCATGACGGAGCGCGCCGCGTGCGCCGGTGTATTGAACAAGCCGGCCAGAGCCACGCCGCCGAGTCCCAGCCCGAAGCGCCCAAAGAAATCGCGCCGGTTCATGCCGAAGTTGAGGTGGTTGCAGTTCATATTGGTAGGTTCAAAAGAACCTTGCGCATAGTCCAGCAAGGGCGATTAAAGTGCCTATCAACCAAACCCAAAACTTGTTTTTCTCATACCACGCTTCAAGTCCGGGCTTCTGTTTTGGTGATGGCCTCCACATATCAAGCTCCGCCTGGATTCGTTCCTCGATAAACTGATCCACGTTTTGCACTTCGTGTTCGACGCGCCGAAGCGGCACATTCTTTGGGTATCCATTCCCCATTAGGCGCTGATCTATTTCTGC
The DNA here is from genome assembly GCA_945872975.1 of Pedosphaera parvula Ellin514. Taxonomy (GTDB): domain Bacteria; phylum Verrucomicrobiota; class Verrucomicrobiia; order Limisphaerales; family JADJPG01; genus JADJPG01. The sequence continues at coordinate 8,506 of CAMCCU010000196.1, read as the reverse complement.
CATTCGCGCGAATACTCGTCGTGAACCATCCCGAAGCAAACCCCGAACTTCGAGAAGGAGAATTTTCCCATCCACGCCTCGCTCCCGCGCCAAAGAAACAGCCTCGGCAATTTCCCGCTTAGCTAAAACTTCAAGGAACGGTTCGATGTAGCGCCCCCAAAAGACTTCTCGTGGCGAACCTTCAAAGCCAACGCCTTCATAGCAAATCTCTAGCTTATCAAGCTTCTCAATGCGAAATGGCTTCCCGGAGTCGAGGAAGGCCCAAGGCGTAACTTGTTTCTGCAACAGTTGCTCAACGGAATCCGAGATGCGCTTCTTGAAAGTCGGATAAAGAGGAGTGGTCATCGGAGAGTCGTCTATTTACGCAGTGATATCGTGTTCATTCATTGAGTTGAACGTCGATGTCGAGCGTCTGCGCACCGCGAATTGCACGGACCTTTACTTTCTGTCCGGCATGGCTGGGCAGAAGATCGAGGATCTCCTGAAAAGAACCGACAACCTTGTCCGCGAACTGGACGATGACGTCTCCCTTGAGAATGTTCGCTTTGAACGCTGGACTGTCCATGACAACCAACACGACGTGGGCTCCCGAATTGCGCTGCAGAGTTGTCCGCAATTCATCGGGAAGTGGGTTCAAGGTTACTCCGAAAATTGGTGGGCGAGTGCGTCGCCAGAACGATGCCAAATAATCGTAATGCTGGCGCTGGTACGGGATGTAATCTGTGTGGTACGTTCCCGGTGTGGTGGCGGTCGAAGTGCCGGAATATGTGCCGTAACTCCGACCATATACAACACTCCCAGAATGGTGCGTGGTGTACGTCTGCCCCGGCTGGTAGGAGAACAAAGGCATGATGCCCTGCTCAGAATGCGAGTACTCGAACGTGTGAATCACGACCTCGGCTCCGACTTTCTTTGCCTGCTCTATCATCTGCTGTTCTGTGGCACCAGCATCGCCCACAAAGGCGGCCTCGCCAAGAATTACAAAGCCTCGTTCTTCGAGCTTTTGTCCCTCGTCGCGATGCCTTTGTGCGGACACAGAAATTACCTGTGGCGGCGAGGAAAGTGGGAGGAGACGCTGCTGACGAGCAATCGACATTCGCCCTGCGTAGTCCTGATAAAACTTAGTATAGGGGTTGGCGCACCCACTCAAAAGACCAGCTCCAATGGCCAACAGAACAAGAGTTTGCAAGAAGGTCTGCCTGCCTTTGTCTTTGTTCATGGCAGGAATATCCGAGGTTCGTTGTTCGCAATCAAGCTCACGGTTTCTGGCTTCTCAGTTTCTTGCGGAGGGTTAGCGCGTCGTCGTTCTCACCCCTCACCCCGGCCAGAGAAGGACTTATCTCTCGCCGAGGCTCCGCCCGCAGCCCGTTGAGGGGAGAGGGAGTTCGCGGCGAATGCTCGTTGAGAATGGAACGTATGTCGCCGCGTTCGTTGCGTTTCGGATTCTCGACACCAGCGACGAAAACGTGATGAACGCGGCGGCGGACGATGGATTGACCGGAGACGCCGTGCGCGCCCCCTCTCCCCTCAACGGGGAGAGGGCTGGGGTGAGGGGTGAGGCGGTTCGTATGATCCACCTTCGTCATGCCCTCAGCTCACTTTCGGCGGCAAACGATTCGGTCGCAGCAAGGCCTTCGCATCCGGCGGAGGCTGCGGCCAGGTTCGTGAGCGCGCTTCCGGCGTCACGGGTACGTTCTCGGGATGCGCGGCGCGTTCCTGCAATAGCAGCCAGAGATTCTCCTTCACCATTTCGGGCTGCTGGCGCACCTGCGAGTTCCAGAAACGTTTGGTCATGATGCCGCGTGAGAGCAGGTACTTCTCTTTGGCTTCATCGCGTTGCTGTTGCCCGAGGAATCCATGTTGGCCGCCGTCCAGTTCAAGGGAGAGTTTCGCCTCCGCGCAGTAGAAGTCCAAAGTGTAGCGCCCCAGTGGATGTTCGCGGCGGAACTTGTAGCCCGCGAACCGCCGGTCGCGCAGCAACCGCCACATCCGTCGCTGTGGCTCGGGCATGGACTGACGCAATGCGCGGGCACGGGCGGTGGGGTTCATGGTAGGGGAATGTAACGAGATGACTTGGTTGAGACGAGTGGTTTTGACGTGGTCTCACCCCTCACCCCGGCCCTCTCCCCGTTGAGGGGAGAGGGGGCGCGAAGGGCGACTCTCGTCATCACTGGGTCCATCGCCGCGTTTGATGCGCTCCATGTACCTGCCTTCGGTAAAGAGAATCAAGACGGCACAGACGCGGCGATGTGCGGTCTGCAATCGGTGCGCGCCCGTCGTGAACTCCCTCTCCCCTCAACGGGGAGAGGGTCGGGGTGAGGGGTGAGTCTCCAAGACACGAGTCCGTCATCCGCAGAAAACCACATGCGTTCATCGCTTCAAGATCGCCTCATCGAAGTTCATCACCGCGCTCGCGACGGCGGTGGCGGCGGCGAGTTCGGCGCGGTCCAGCTTCTGGTCGATGGTGGATTCGCCGATCTTGAGCATTGCCTCGGCGTCGGCGTGGTTCGCACGGAAGAGGGCGAGCTGTTCGGTACGGAGCTTTTCCAGGACGCGCAGCTCGCGCGTGGTCGGCTGGCGTCCGGTCAGGAGACGGAAGGTGAGCGTGATTTGGTCGGCGATGCTGGCGGTGTTTTCCTTCAACGCGCGTTCGCCGATGCGGCGGGCGGCCTCGAGCATCTGCGGATCGTTGAGCAGCACGAGCGCCTGGAGCGGCGTGCTGGTGGGCTGGCGGCGGACCATGCAGGTGTTGCGCTCGGAGGCGTCGAAGGTGGTCATCATCGGCGGCGGCGCGGTGCGTTTCCAGAAGGTGTAGAGGCTGCGGCGATAAAGGTTCTCGCCCTTGTCTGGTGTGTAGCTGGAGCCGGCGGTTTCCTCCCACACGCCCTCGGGTTGATACGGCTTTACGCTCGGGCCGCCGACCTTTTGCACGAGAAGTCCAGAGGCGGCGAGCGTGCTGTCGCGCAGCATCTCGGCGGTCAGGCGCGACTTCGGGCCGCGTGCGAGGAGTTTGTTGTCGGAATCGCGCGCGAGCAGTTCCGGGCTGGCCTGCGAGGATTGGCGGTAGGTCGCGGAGGTCACGATGAGCTTGTGCAACGCCTTGAGATCCCAGCCGGATTTCATGAAGTGCATCGCGAGCCACTCGATCAATTCAGGGTGCGTGGGCAATGCGCCCTGGCTGCCAAAATCTTCCGCCGTGACGACGAGCCCGCGGCCGAAGAGCATCTGCCAGTAACGATTCACGAGGACGCGGGAGGTCAGCGGATTCTGAGAATCGACCAGCCAGCGCGCGAGGCCGAGACGGTTGCGGGGCAGGGCGGGGTCGAGCGGCAGGATGCTTTCCGGCGTGGACGGTTCGACCGTTTCGGCGCGCTTGTCGTATTCGCCGCGCTTGAGGACGTAGGTGGGACGCGGAGTCTTCAGGTCGCCCATGCCCATGATTTCGGGGACACGATGGATGAAGGCGTTCTCTTCGTCGCGGAGCTTCTTGAGCTCGGTGAGGTGCTTCGCGTAACCGTCGTCGAAGTTGGCGAGGTAGTAGTCGAGCGGGAGATCCTTGCGAGTCTCACCCCTCACCCCGGCCCTCTCCCCGTTGAGGGGAGAGGGAGTGGAATTCGCCGCCGCTGACATTTCCAGCGCTGTCAGGCGGTGGTTGAAAATCTTCAGATCATCGATCTCTCCATCCTTGAACCCGCGTCCGCGAAAGCGGGCGGCGAGCATCAGGGGCGCGCCATTGGCGGAATCCTTGAAGAGATGGTCCTTGATCGTCTCCGTCGCGGCGGGTTGGCCATTCACATAGAGCTTCACACCGCTGGCGCGACTCGAGCCGTCGTAGGTGATGCCGATTTGCACCCATTCGTTGAGCGTGAGCTTGGTTGCGGTGCGGACCTTGATGGCGTTGCCCGGCCAGAAATAAATCAAGCCGAAGCTGGCGTGTCCGTCTTCGAGCATGAGCTGGTATCCCTGATAGCCGGCATCGGACCCGGCCTGCTGATGGTGCATTACCACAATCTCGGGAAGCTCCTCCGGGATTTTCACCCACAGGCTGAACGAAAACGAATCGGTGCGGGTGAAGTCGGCGACCTTCTCGATGGTGACAGAGTTCTCGCCGTTGAAGTAAAGCGCGCTGCCGGTTTTGCCGGTGACGATCCTGGGCTGTTCAGCGAGCTTGCCCGTGAAGTTCGTGCTGACGCTGTTGGCCGCGCGGTTGTTGGTGACTGCATCAAACGTGTAGTGGCCGACGAGTCCTTTCACTTCCGGCAGCGTCGAAGTCTTGCTCTTCCATTGGTCGAAGGCTTCGTGAGTTTGCTTCTCGTAGTCGCGGAGAGCGGCTTCCTTCCCGGCGATTTGTTTCTTCATCGCAGCGTGACGCGCTTCCTCGGCGTCGTCCTTGTAGAGCAGCGTGGTGGGGCTGGGGATCGCGTCGGTGAAGTGCGAGTAGAGGCCGGACTCCTCGGTCGAGTTGAAGAACGCGAAGAGCCGGTAGTAATCCTTCTGCGAGATGGGATCGTATTTGTGGTCGTGGCAGCGGGCGCATTCCATCGTGAGCCCGAGAAACGCGCCGGATGTCGTGTGAACACGGTCGGCGTTGTATTCGACGCGGAACTCCTCATCCACGCTGCCCCCTTCGTTCGTCTGGCGATGCAGGCGGTTGAACGCCGTGGCGATCTTCTGATCGCGCGTGGCGTTGGGCAGCAGGTCGCCGGCGATTTGTTGGATGATGAAGTCGTTGAGGCGCACGTTTCGGTTGAAGGCGTTGATGACCCAATCCCGCCACGGCCAGAGATGATTGAAGCGATCCGCCTGGTAACCGTAGGTGTCGGCGTAGCGCGCGACATCGAGCCACTCGACGGCCATCCGTTCACCGTAGGCTGGTGAGGCAAGCAATCGATCCACGACCTTCTCGTAGGCGTCTGGTGATTTGTCAGCGAGGAACGAATCGATCTCGGGCGGCGTTGGCGGGAGACCGGTGAGATCAAAGCTGACGCGGCGCAACCATCTTTCACGCGTGGCTTCGGGCGCGGGCTTGAGTTTCTCGGCTTCGAGCTTCGCGAGGACAAAGCGATCGATTTCGTTCCGCGCCCATTTGCGATTCTTCGTCTCGGGGACTGTGACCTGCCCGACGGGAATGAACGCCCAGTGCTTCTTCCATTCTGCGCCTTGCGCGACCCATTTCTTGAGCAGCACGATTTCGTCGGTGCTCAGCGCGAGGTTCGCCTTGGGCGGCGGCATGAGCTCTTCCGGGTCGCTCGACGTGATGCGGTGGATGAGTTCGCTGTTGGCTGCGTCGCCGGGCTTGATGATGAGCTTCCCGTCCGCCAGCGCCTTGAACGCGCCTTCCTGGGTATCGAGCCGGAGCTTGCCCTTACGCGCTTTCTCGTCGGGCCCGTGGCAGACGAAGCAGCGATCTGAGAGGAGCGGCTTGATGTGGTAGTTGAAGTCCACGCGGGCGGGAAGCGGGGCGGCGTCGGTCTTCGCGCACAGGGTGGCGAGGAGTGAGGCCAGGAGGATCCAGAGCCGCAGCCGCGTTCGCGTTGCATCAAAACAATTGTTCATCATCGCAGTTTGGGTTTGATGGCGTTCCGTGGTGCTTATTCGGAATTTCCCGTGCGGTGCGCGCTACGGCGATGCGTTCACACCGGAAGCTACAGGGTCGGGGGAGGCGGACGTTCCGAACTGGCTGAGTGAAACCTGCATCAAGATCCGGAACATCATGCCGCCGGCCCAGCGACCGAGCTCTTCCTCGGTTTTCAATCCAGTGACGACCTCATCCTTCACGGCGAGGTCGAGCGTTCGCGTCCGGGCGGGAGGTTTCAAATCGGTGTAGAGCACTTTGCGCAGGGTGAGCTGCATCTCTTCGACACCGGCGAATTCGAATTCAAACTTCTCGCCCTTGCGCTTTTTGCGGAGGTGCTGGCGTTCGCGAACGCGCTTCTCCACGCCGTCGAGGTTGGAACGTCCGGCGGCGTTCTTCACGATGTTCAGCTCGGACAGGATGAGCTTGAGCTTGCGGAAGTGCAGCCTGCCGTTGGCGGCCTGCTCCGCGTCGATGTCCACGAGGATCTCGGGAACGTCCGCCATCAATTCGCCGCCGAACTCCGCCGGGTTATAGAGCTTCAGGTTGCGCACATGCAGCGCGCCGGAGCCGAGCGTGGTGGTGAGTTCGCCAATCACGGCGCGCAGGCCAGTTTCATCCTCGATGCCGCGCGTGGCCAGGGATTTGAGGATGATGTCCCTCGACAGCAGCGCCGCGATGAGGAGGAAGAGAACCGCTCCCAGCACCACGATCGCCCAGCGAAGGAATTTCTTCTTCATGAGCGGGACGAGCGCTTCACAGCTCGATGTCCTCCGGGCGAACCTCTAGGCATTCGTCCTGATCTTCCCAGACGATGGCCGGATAGGCGTCGAGGAACTTGTGGACGATGTCGCGGCCGGCCGTGGCGAGGAGTTCCTCCACGTCATCCGCGGCGTCGTCCATCGCGCCGTCGTAGCTGCCGCACTTCTTCCGCTGCGCGTCGTCCCAGTGAGCGACCGCGTGCAGCGGGGAATATTTCTGCGCCCAAGCGCGGACCTCAGCCTGGAGTTCCATCGGGATGTCATCGAACGGCACACAGGTGTCGCCGCAGTGCTGGCAGATCAATCCTGCATCGACGATGTCCCGGGTGAACAACGGCAGGAGCGGCGCGCGGCAGCAGGTGGATTCCTGGTAGGCAGAGGGAGGTGTGGCGGTGCGCTTGAGCCAGATCTGGCGTTCATGCGCGAGCTGCGCGGCGAGGCGATAGGCGCCGAGCAACGGGTGGGAGAGCCGCCAGGAGTGGCCGGCGAGCTGGGAGAGCGTTTGGGAGAGCCAGCGTCCGAGCGTGATGTCATCAAAGTCGCGAAAAGCCGAGGCATATTCTTTCCACAAACGGTCGAGCGGAGACTCTGAGTGCGTTGACATTCTGAATCAGCATGGGCCTGCCACGGAAAGGAGTAAAGAGGGCAGTGGCGCAGGCTGTTGGAGCGATGGAATAGACCTCGGGCGTGACCCATTTGTGACGCAGCGCGCTGGAACTCGCCTTGACTTCTAGAGCTACGTCTGGCGTAATACTGGGGTTAAGTTTCAAAAGTTCATCAGAAGTATCATCAGAAGTATCATCAGAAGTATCATCAGAAGTAAAATCCCGTTTATGACAAACCTCCACCTTCCTTTCTGCATTCTCGGTGCAGCCATGGTTGCATTGACCACGGTTGGCCACGCGGCAGACGTTGTTCTGCCTCCCGGTTCCGGGTTACCGCTGGGTACCGGCGTTGATTCTGGATTCGTTGTCCGAACCGTTCAGGGTCCCATCACTCCAACATTGGGCAACACGCAGACGCGAGCCCTGAAACAGCTCAATGGAACGCTGCGTGATGCCTCGAATCAGTTGGTCCCCAATGAGGCGGCTCCAGGGCCGTTGGCAGACGGCAGCTACATTACACCCGCAGTGAGTTTTGACTTCGCCGGACTTCCGGTGATCGGATTCCCCACGGAATTCTTTCCAGGCATTCCTGGAACGGGAGTTCATTACTTAAACTTCGTGGTGGAGGCGGTGGCCTTTCTGGAATTGAGCGCGGGCACCCACACTCTCGGGATGGCGGTTTCCGCTGACCGGACGGATGTGAACGACGATGATGGTTATGTCGTGTTCAGCGGAGTCAACCCCCGCAGCCTTTTCGCGACGCCAGTCGGCTCGTATGAAAGAAACTTCCTCGCGCCGTTCGTGTCGAATCAACTCAATACGAATTTCTTCACGGTCGTCGCGCCCGTGGAGGGATTGTACCCATTCCGTGTGGTGTATTGGCAGACGGGCCGGGGTTTTAATCTGAACTTTTTTCTCGTCAGGGAAACGGGCCAGTTGTCCCTCATCAATGACCCGGGGGATTTTGGCGGCCCCATTCCCGCCTACTATGGGGTGACCGGTGGCGCACGCGCGAACGGGCCGTATGTGGCGGAAGTAAGCCCTTTGCCGGGCGTTTCGGGTATCGCGCCGATCGAGCCGATCAGCGTCCTGCTGGCCGATGGTGCGAACGCCATCAATGACGCCACGGTCAAGCTGTTCCTCAACAATGTGCAGGTGACTCCGCAGTCTGTGGTAAGAGAGGGATCCAAGCTGACGCTTCGCTATGATCCGTCTGCCACCCGGACGGTCGCCGACAACTTGATGCGGGTTGAGTTCGAGGACACCACGGGCTTGAAGGACACGAATAGCTGGCAGTTCTCGATCAATGTGAACGACAGCATCCAGAGCCGGGTCACTGGACAATGGGATTTCGACAAGGGCGATTTGTCCGCGACGATCGGCAAGCCATTGGCATATTTCGACGGGCCGGCTGGGTTGACGGCTGGCGGCACGCAGTTTGGCACGACGACGGAGCTGGGAGTGGCGCTGATTAACGGCGAGGAAGCGCGCGTGATGCGGGTTCCCGGCGACGTGATTCGCGAGATTGGCTACGTGATGGACCACGGGATTGCTCCGAACGGCGG
>CAMCCU010000195.1 GCA_945872975.1 Pedosphaera parvula Ellin514 | reverse complement strand
GAAATCACAACACCGGCGGCGTTCGTATCGAGTGTGTAACTCCAGGAGCCGCCGTTGAAGCCATTGCCGGACACGTCGAGGATTCCGTGGCCCGCCGCCCACGCGACGGCGACGTTGCCGAGTGGCGGTTGAGCGAAACCGAAGACATAGGGACCAGCACCGGAGCCGGAGAAGGTGGCTGCGGGCGAAAGGTTGATGAGCAAATCGGAAGTGTTCACGCCGGTGACAGCTTCGCTGAAAAGAATCGAGATGGACGTAAGCGCCGCGAGACCGGAGCCGGGCGTGGGATCGATGCCGGCGACGATCGGCGCGGCGGAGTCGAGCAGCATGTAGGACCAGGTCGCGCCCGCGCCGTTGTGGTTGAAGGCGGTGGGCGGCGTGAAGAGATCCGTGATGCCATGGGCGGCGGCCCAGGTAATCGAGACCGAGCCATACGCGGGCTGCGAGAACGTGAAGATGTAATTGCTGCCCGAGCCGGTGACGCCGGTGGCAGCGACGTTGTTAACGAGCAGGTCGGAAGCGTTCACACCAACGACGTCCTTGCTGAAGGTGACAGTGATCTGCGTGAGGTTGGTGAGGTTGCCGGGCGCAGGAGTTTTCGCGAAGACGACTGGCGCGGCGGTGTTCGCGCTGACGGTGATGTTCACGGCGGCGGAGGTGGTGGAGAGGCCGGTGTTGTCGCGTGCGACAGCGGTAAGCGCGTAGCTGCCGGCGGCGAGGCTCGCGACGTTGAAGCTGTAGGGCGCGGTGGTGTCGTCGGCGAGCTTAGTGGTGTTCGCGTAGAAGGCGACGTTGGTGACGGAGCCGTCGCTGTCGGAAGCGGACGCGGAAACGGTGAAGCTGGCTGGCGCACCGTAGAGGGTGTTGTTCGCGGGCGCGGTGAGGGTGACGAGCGGCGGCAGATCCGAAGAGGCGGAGAGGACGGCGTCGAGCTGGGCTTCCATGGCGATGTCGGAGCTGGAGAGCGTGCCTTGATGAACTTCGATGGCGAGGATGTTATTTCCGGCGACGAGCGCGGAGGCGGGAAGCTGGGTTTGATCGAAGGAATAGTTGGCTGCGCTAGCTGCGAACGTAGTGCTGGTGATGTCGCCTGCGGGCATGTTGACGCGATGCACTTCGATGCCGTTGAGATAAACAACCGCGCCGTCGTCCCGCAGAAGGCTGAGATTCAGGGCGGTCACTTGAGCGGGATTCGCAATGGTGAACGCGCGTCGGAAGTAAGTGGTGGTGTACTTCGCGGCGGTATTTCCTCCGAAGCTCACGGTGGTGACGATGCCGTAGCCACACGCAGACGTGCAGTAGCCGAGCGGAGCGACGCCGTTGGACCATGACCCGGAATCGAAGATGCGCTGGCTCCAGTTCGTGCCCTGGTCGGTCCCGTTGTCGAGATACGTCCAGGTGCCGCCAAGCGCGACAAGGGTGTTGGTGGTTGGCTGGCCCGTGTTGTTCACAGTGATGTTCACCGGGCCGGAGGTGGCGAGCAGCCCGGTGGTGTCGCTGGCCACGGCGGTGAGGACATAGATGCCAGCCGACACGCTGTTCCACGCGAAGCTGTAGGGCGCGATCGTGTCTTCGCCAAGCTTGGTGGTGCCTTGATAGAACTCTACTTTCGCGACGTTGCCAGTCGTCGAAGTCGCGGTGACATCGAGCGTCAGGTTCGCCGGCTGGGTGAAGGTGCTGTTGTTCGCGGGCGCGGTGAGGCTGGCGAAGAGGCCGCCGGCGGCGGCTTGGAAGTAACCCATGTCGGCGCGAGTGCCGTCGGGGTCGGTGGGCGAAACAGGATCGCCGGTGTTGATGCAGGGCGAACCGGCAAGCAGGCGGAAGTTGTGCGCAGCGGCGTTCACGAAGAACGGGTCGCTGTTGAGATTGCCGGTGCCGGGCCACACTTCAGAGAGGTCCGAGTAAACGATGGTGAAGTTCGTGGCGGCAAAGTCGGATTGTACGGCGTCACCGCCCCAGAGAACGGAATTGGTGATGCGATAATCAACGACGGGGCCGGGCGCATTGGCTTTGAACTGCGCGAGGACGTTGGTGAGGTTGCCCGTGATGGTGCTGTTGTTGATGGTGACGGTGACGGAGGAACCAGCGCCGGTCTTCGCAGAAACGCCCACGGTGCTGTCCGTGATCAGGCAACGGCGGATGTGCGTCGCGCCGCTGAAGACGCTGATGGCCTTGGCGTCTTCGATCACATTGTTCCAGTCGCGGAGGATGGTGTTATCCACGTTCACAATGGAATCGAGGGTATCGATGCCGTCATCGTCGCCGCCCGCGAACACACAGTTGCTGATCTTGATCTGCTGACCCGCTTGCTGGCCGTGGAGATAGATGCCGTCGGAATCATCCGGCCCGCGCATGTCGATGAACCAGCAATTAGTGGCGAGCAGCGCGGTGCCCTGGACTTCCGGACCGGTGCGCGCACGGGAGAGGAGGCAGTTGCGGAAGGTGAGATCGGAGTTGATGCCGTAACCAATCTTGCCCGGAGTGCCGTTCGCCTCGGCGTGGTCGGTGAGGTTGCAGTTTTCAAAGACGAGGGTGGAAGTATCCGGGCGGATGACGGGAGCCTGGCCGGTATGACCTTCGCCCGGCGCAAATCCGCCGCGCGTGATGATCGTATGGCGGTAGGTGGAAGGCTGGGCGTTGTTGTGCCGAATCTGACCCCAGCGCCGCGCGGCAGTTCCGCACGTGATCGTGACGGGATGCTGCTCGGTGCCTTCGGTGTTGATCGTGCCGTTGATGATCAGCCCGGCACCTGCGGTACCCGAGGCGACACCATCGATCAGGACTAGGGTGTTCGATTGAATGGTAAGAGTGTTTCCGGTAGCGACGGTGACGGTATTGGTCACGCGAACGATGCCGCTCCAGATTGCGTTAGCCGTCGCGAGGATGCCGCCGACGGAGGTAACAGGGACGCTCGCGAGACTGTTGATGGCACGGTTGGCGGTGAGGGTTCCCAAAGTGGCGGTCAGGGTCAGGTCGCCGGTCCCGGAGAACGCGACAAGGGTGCTGCCGAGGCCATTGCGCAGGATGACGCGATTGGTGGAAAGCGTGATGCCTGCGGAGGCAGAGAGTGTCGCATCGGCATCCCACAGCTCGCGATCAGGCTGACCGACGGCATCGAGTGCCTCGACCCTTACGAGCACGGGAATGTTGGTGAGGTAGCCCGCTGGGGTGACTATTTTCAAGCTCACCGGACTGGAGGAGGCCGGGGCTACCAGCGCGAACAATGGCAACAAGGAAACGAATACGTTACGGAGGAACATCTTCATGAGGGGATTACAAAGCCTTTGTCCACAAGGACAATACGACGGTCAGGTACAACAGGAAATACATTGATTAGCGCCGAAAAATGCCATTGCTCTCTAAAAATACAATCGGGAACCTGCGGTTGCTGTTGCAGAATCCATCGGCACGACTTGAGGAAGACGTTACCCAGACGTCGGTCAGCGACCGATGCCAGATTCCAGTCCCAACCGGTGGCTTTCGGCCATCGGGGCGATCAGAACCCCGCCTCCAACGAGTGCTGGCTTCTCAACTCGGGCATCGGAGTGTCATGACCATAGGTTTCATCGTGGTCTGACGGGAAGTCATCTGGCGCTCGACACCGGTCCAAGCAAACCACTCGGGGCGCCGCCGGATCCCTGACGAGCGGCCAGCCGGCTTCCTGATGGTGGAAAAGGGCGGTTCGAGATTTGAGGTTGAGCGGCGGGGGAAACGGGATCTCCGCACCCACGGCTGACGCATTTCAATGTTGCATTTTGGCAATTTATGGTTAGGATACTTGCTCACAGGAACTTAAGAAGAAACCAGAACAACCAAGTTATGCAGATCAAGAAACTGATTTGGCTGGCGACCATGATGGCCGCAGCCGTGGTCAACCAGACCGAAACCCACGCCGCCGTGACGAACATCATCCGCGTCACCGGCCCGAGCACCTTCGCCTTTTCACCCACGAACATTCAGATCGCCACCGGTGACAGCATCTGCTGGACGAATGTTTCCAGCACCACTCACGACGTCACGCCCGGCGTGAGGGTGGGCACCACCACCAATAATGCGGCCAGTCCGCAGTGGGCTCCCACCAGTCTTGCGTTGAACGGAACATTCCAAGTCGCGTTCTCGAATGTCGGCGTTTACCCCTACCTGTGCGCGAAGCACGTCTTCGCAATAAGCCCGCGACTTGGCCAGACCGGTACCGTAACTGTCGTCCAGGCGAACCTCCTCCCGCTCGTCAACCTGACTTCTCCGACGAATCTTTCCACCTTCACCGCTCCCGCGTCGCTCACGCTCTCCGCCACGGCCTCGGATGCGGACGGCACCGTCGCCAGCGTTCAATTCTTCAGCGGCACGAACCAGCTCGGTTCTGTTTCCGCCGAACCCTACGATCTGCCAGTGACGCTCGCTGCGGGCTGGCACCAGATCACCGCACGCGCCATCGACACCCTCGGCGGATCGAACACAACCGAGGTCATCAACGTACTCGTGAACAGCAACCGAACGGTAGTTATCGCAGGCCTTGCCTTCTCGCCGAGCGTTCTCACCGTCACGGTCGGCGACACAGTGACCTTCAACGGGCTGGCGAGTTTCCACACCGTCACAGGGAGCGGAGTCATTGAACCCTTCTGCGGCAACGCGAGTCAGGCTTCTTGCGTCACCACGTTTAACCGCGTTGGCAGCTTTCCATTCCACTGCAATCCGCATCGTGCCTTCGGCATGACCGGCCTCGTTCAAGTGGTCGGGCCGAACCTGCCGCCCACCGGACGAATCACCTCCCCGGCTGACGGCAGCGTCTTCGCCACGAACGCGATGATCACCTTCAGCGCGGAAGCGAACGACCGGTACGGTGCAGTTGAAAGTGTGCGGTTCGTTCGCGGCATATCGCCATTGACGTCACTGGGAGTCGTAACGAACGCGCCCTACACGCTCACGACCAACAACGCGACCGTGGGCACTTTCGCTTACGCCATCTTAATGACCGATGATTCCAATCTCACCTCCACCTCGGCCCCGGTGAACATCTCTTTCGTGGCACCGGTTGACATTCAACTGCTCTCACCCGCCGCCAGCAGCAATGGTTTCACCTTCGACTACACGGCGAATCCCGGTCTGACTTACGTCGTGGAAGGCGCGGCAGCGGATGGTTCGCCCGTGCCATTCGTCCCCATCTCCACCAATGTCGCGAACACCAACCGCGTCGCCTTCACCGATCCCAGTTCGAGCAATCGCGCGAACCGGGCCTATCGGGTGCTCCGCCAGCAATAACGGCCACGGATTTGCAGGACGGGCATCGCAGGCCATGCGACCCGTTCCTTCCATGAAGCGCCAACCGGAAACGGTTGGCGCTTTCTTGTTTGTTGTTTGAAGCGGATAGGGAACGCGGTGACGACATCTTGCCTGCAGAGCGGGGGGAGCTTCGTTGTTCTCGGTGAAATAGCAGGCGGGACGCAGGCTGGTCCCGGTCATCCCGGCGGGATGTCCGCATTCTCCGCCTCGCGCTGTCTTTGCTCAAACCTGGCCGGACGCGGGCGGAACAGGAACAGTGGCAGCCGGCAATTCAGCCTTGGCCTTGGCTTCCGCCGCCGCCTTCGCTTTCGCCTCAATGTCCGCTTTGGCTTTCGCTTCCGCCTTGGCCTTTTCAGCGGCGATCACAGCGTCCGACTCTGCCGCATCCGTGGGGTGAATCTCGCGGTAATGCTCGTTCGACTTGGCCAACTGATGCTTGTTCAGCAGCAGCGCGCCGAATCGGTCCGTGTTCGACAGCTCGAACTCCGTGTCCATCTTGATCGATTCAAACGGGCAGACCTCGACGCAGATCTGGCAGCTCATGCAGACCGAGATGTCGATGTCGAACGTCGCCGGATAAAACTGGAGCTGCCCCTTGTAGTCCGTCCGCTTGTCCTTGCTCTTGACGATGAAGATGCACTGCGGCGGGCATTCCTTCTCGCAGATCTGGCAGGCCACGCAGCGCATCCCTTTCTGCGCGTCATCCCCGTCGAAAACGAGAAAGGGAAACTGGCGCGTCGCTTCCTTCAACGGGATGCGTTCCTCGGGATACTCGACCGTCGTGAGCCGCGCCTCGTCGGTGTAGCTGCCGACGAAATTCCGCGCGGTCTCAACCATGCCTTTTAGAATCCCGGTGCCGAGCATGGAGCGAAGCTAGAGATGGCCCGTGATGGAATCAAGCGCGATGCGCGGAACTCACCGGTCCACTTCACCCAAGACGATGTCGATGCTGCCGAGGATGACGACCACGTCGGCAATCGAATGGCCGAGGCACATGTCTTCGAGGACGGTGAGATTGATGAGGCTCGGCGGACGCACGCGATAGCGATAGGGATTCGGCGAGCCATCGCTGATGAGATAGAAACCAAGCTCGCCCTTCGGTCCCTCGATGCGTCCGTAGGCTTCGCCCGGCTTCGGACGGAAGCCGCGCAGCTTCGTTTTCGGGTCGATGATCGGGCCGTCGGGAATTCCCTTGAGCGCCTGCTGAAGAATCTTCAACGACTCGCGCATCTCCAGGATCCGGATCATGTAGCGATCATAAACATCGCCGTGATCGCCCAGCGGCACGCGGAATTCAAAGCGGTCGTAGATGCCATACTTGTCCACCTTGCGAAGATCGTAGTCCACGCCAGACGCCCGCAGCACCGGACCCGTCACGCTGGCATTGATCGCCAGGGCGCGCGGCAGCACCCCGACCTCCTGCGTGCGGCTCAGGAGGATTTCATTACCCGTGAGCAAATTCTCAAACTCATCGAGGAAGCGCGGGTATTCGTCCGCAATCTTCTGCGCGCCCTCCCGCCAGCCGGGCGGGAGATCCACGCGGCAACCGCCAAACCGCATGTAATTGCACATCATCCGCGCACCGGTCAGCGACTCGAACAGATCGAGAATCTTTTCCCGCTCACGGAACGCATACATCAGCGGCGTTCCCAGCGCGCCCATGTCCATGAGGAGAAAGCCGACGAGACAGGTGTGGTTCTGGAGTCGCGTCAGTTCAGCGGTGATGACGCGGATGTATTCCGCACGCTCGGGAACCACGAGGCCGGCCAGCTTCTCGACGGCGAGAGCGTAGGCCCAGTTGTTCGTCAGCGAGCAAAAGTAATCGAGCCGATCCGTGTAGGGCATCGACGCGAGGTAACTGGTGTTCTCGGCAATCTTCTCGTGATTGCGATGGAGGTAGCCGAAGACCGGCTTGAGCTTCACGACCGTCTCGCCGTCCAGGACCACGTCCATGCGGAAGACGCCGTGGGTCGATGGGTGATGCGGCCCCATGGCCACTTCAAGAAGGTCGCCCGCGAGTTCGCCGCTGGCATCGAGCTTGGGCAGGATTTCGTATTGCCTAGGGGATGGAGATTCGGTGACTGCCATGAGTTCAAGAGTGGTTTGCGTGACGACTGAGTTTCGCATCGCGGCTGCGAAGCGTCTGAAGGCGTCCGTCCGCCAATGGTTGTGCCGTCATCACGAGAACAAGCGGAGTGTGAGGCCTTGGCTAAACCGGCGCAACCGGGTTTTGCGGCCGCCGAATCCTTTCCGGGATTGGCTTTTGAAATCCCATCATTACGATGCGCGCACCATGTCAAAGCCCTCGACTCCTCGCAACGATGCGACCGGGTTATGCATCGTCATTTTGTGCCTGTCGATGCTGAGCCTGGCGACTGGTTGCACCAACTTCTATGGAAAGGGCATCCAATACCGAATCGAGCATCGCTACTCGGTCAGTGACCCTCAATTCCTTCGCTCGATGGGCAGTTTGGTGGAGCCGGGCATTCTTGCCAGCAACCACGTCACCACGCTGGTCAATGGCGACCATATCTTCCCCGCCATGCTGGCGGTCGCGCGCACGGCGGAAAAATCCATCTGCCTCGAGACTTACATTTACTGGTCCGGTGACATCGGGAAACAGTTCGCCGATGTGCTGGTCGAGAAGGCAAAGGCCGGCGTGAAAGTTCACGTCATCATCGACTGGATCGGCTCCCGGCGCATCGAATCCTCGCTGCTCAATTTCATGGAAAGCGCGGGCGTCGAGGTCGAGCGTTACAACCCGTTCGTCTGGTACGCGCCGACCCGCCTTAACCACCGGGACCATCGCAAGCTGCTTATCGTCGATGGCAAGGTGGGCTTCACCGGAGGCGCGGGCCTGGCGGACATCTGGAAAGGCAACGCCGAGAACCCGAGCCAGTGGCGGGATTCCATGTTCAAGCTGGAGGGGCCGGCCGTCGCCCAGATGCAGGCCGCCTTCATGGACAACTGGACGAAGAGCACGGCGCGCGTGCTGGACGGGGACGATTACTTTCCCGAACTCAAACCCGCCGGCGATCAATTCGCCCAGGTGTTCAAAAGCTCGCCTCGCGACGGGACGGAAGACGTCCGGCTGATGAACCTGCTGTCCATCGCCGCCGCGCGAAAGAACATCCGGCTGAGCGCCGCCTACTACGTTCCAGATGCGCTGACCACGCAGGAGTTTCTCGAAGCCGTGCGTCGTGGCGTGCAGGTGGAGATCATCGTTCCTGGTGCGGAGACGGATTCCGCGATCGTGAAGCATGCTTCGCGCGGCAAGTGGGGTCCGCTGCTCCAGGCGGGCGTGAAGATTTACGAATACGAACCGACGATGTATCACGCCAAGGTGATGATCATCGATGACGTCTGGGTTTCCGTCGGCTCCGCGAATTTCGGCAATCGCTCGTTCCGTCTTAACGACGAGGCGAACCTCAACGTGTTCTCAAAAGAGTTCGCGGCGGAACAAATCCGCATCTTTGAAGACGACAAGACCAAGTGCAGCGAGGTGACCTTTCGCGACTGGAAGAACCGGTCCGTCTGGAAGCAGTTCATGGAAGTCATCACCGCTCCCTTCCGTGCACAGTTGTAAAACTCGAACGGTCAAGGCAGAGGCGCTGGTCGCACGGGCAAAAAAAATCCACAGGAGGTTTTATTCCCCTGTGGATATGAATTAGAAACGACCTATTTCCGAACGCGGTAGAACTTCACTCCGGTCGAGAGATCAACCGTCACCGAGTTACCAACGGTGTTCGGGACTGCAATCCAGACAGTCGGCTTAACCAAGCTATCAGTCGACTCCAGAACGCCACCCGACGGTGCCCAACTGATCGTCAGGTTGTTGCCCGACCTGCTCAAGCTCAGCTTCGGTCCCCTAACCCCGATATTCACCGGGATACCGCCAGCCGTAGGCCCGCCCAAGAGCTCCATTTCCTTATCCGTCAGTTTGCCTGAGCGGATCTGGATGGCGTTGACCCACCATTCACGGCGCTCGTCCTGGTCGCCATCGGCGAAGAGGATCGCCGTCGGTCCCAGCGCGCGGCGCGTGTTGTCCAGGCCCTGGTTGGCTGTCCAGTCATCCTGCTT
>CAMCCU010000194.1 GCA_945872975.1 Pedosphaera parvula Ellin514 | reverse complement strand
CGTCCGTCCACGTGCAGGAAGTCATCCGCGCGATGCACCGGCTCGGCGCCACCGTGGAACTCTTCGCCGCGCGCATCGGTGGCGACGTTCCGAACGACCTGCGCCACCTTCGAGTTCATCAACTGCCTACGCCGCCGAAGGGCGAACTTGCTGAACGTGAACGCGCCTTGCTCGCTGCGAACGATGCCATGACGACTGCGTTGTCCGGTGCCGGGCACTTCGATCTGATCTACGAGCGTTACTCGCTCTGGAGCTTCGCTGCGGTGGAGTTCGCCCGCGCGCGTGGTGTCCGCAGCGTGCTCGAAGTCAACGCGCCGCTCATCGACGAACAAGCCGCCCACCGTGGCCTGTCCGACCGCGAAGCCGCGGAAGCCGTCGCCAGACGCGCGTTCGATGCCGCATCAGTGATCGGTTGCGTTTCGGAAGGCGTGGCCCAATGGGTTCGCTCGCGTTTCGATAACGAACTCGCCCTCACCCCGGCCCTCTCCCCCAGGAGAGGGGGCGCGACGAGCGAGATCGGAATCACCACTTCCTCTTCCGCGAATCAAACTCCTAAAGGCGCGGCAATCAGCGGCCCGTCATCCTGCGACGTTCTCGCGCACCCTCTCCCTGGGGAGAGGGCCGGGGTGAGGGCGGTCCATTCTCCATCAGCCAATCTTTCCGCCAAAGTCCACGTCGTCCCGAACGCGGTGAACCCGCATCGCTTCGGTCCGAAAGTGACGGCGCATCAACCGCCTTCCGCTGACGCCTTCGTGGTCGGATTCGTCGGCACGCTCAAGCCGTGGCATGGTCTTCCGGTGCTCGCTGATGCCTTCATCCAACTTCACAGGCTAAATCCCGCCGCGCGCCTGCTCATCGTCGGCGACGGCCCGGAGCGTGAGGCGCTGTCGTCCTCGCTCGCAGCCCACGGACTCACCGATGCCGTGCATTTCACGGGCGCGGTGACGCCGGAAGAAATCCCCGGCTGGCTCGCTTCGATGCACGTCGCCGTCGCGCCATATCCCGCGCTCGACAACTTCTATTTCTCGCCGCTGAAACTGTTCGAATACCTCGCCGCCGGACTTCCCACCGTCGCGAGCCGCATCGGTCAGGTCATGGAACTCCTTCGCGAAGGAGAGACCGGACTCCTCGTGACGCCGGGCGACGCCACATCGCTCTGCTCGACACTCGCCCGCCTTCGCGCTGATGCTTCGTTGCGCGCGCAGCTCGGCGCCAATGGTCGCGCCTACGTAGAAAGGCATCACACGTGGGACGCCGCTGTCGCGCGCCTGCTCAAGCTCGCGAAGAACTGACATGGCAAAACCGAAATCCATCCGCGAAAGCCTGCCCGCCTTCCAGCGGCTGCTCCATCACTGCCGTCCGGAACTGCGCAAGCAGCGCTGGGTGATCAGCGGCTCGGTCGTCGCGCTGCTCAGTGAAGTTCTCTTCCGCGTGCTCGAACCGTGGCCGCTCAAGTTCGTCTTCGATCGTCTCCTCCGTCGCAACGGCGAAGGCCCGACTGGCGATTCCCCGACGCTCCTCGCCTGGGCCGCGCTCGCACTCGTCGCCATTCTCGTGTTCCGCGCCATCGGCGCCTACTTCAGCGCCGTTGGTTTCGCCCTCGCCGGCAATCGCGTCGTCACCAGCCTGCGCAACCGGCTCTATCGCCACATCCAGTCGCTGCCGCTCTCGTTCCACAGCGGCACGCGCGCCGGTGATCTCGTCATCCGTCTCATCGCGGATGTCGGCATGTTGCGCGACATGGCCGTCACGGCGTTGCTCCCGATGCTCGCGAAGGCGCTCATCCTCGTCGGCATGATCGGCGTGATGCTCTGGCTGAAGTGGGACCTCGCGCTGATGGCGATCGCCGTGCTGCCGCTCTTCTGGCTGCGCACCGTTTCGTTGACGAAGAAGATCCGCGACCTCGCCCGCAAGCAACGCACCCGCGACAGCGCCATGGCCAGCGCGGCGTCCGAGGCGCTCCATGGCATCCGCACCGTGCAGGCGCTCTCGCTTGAAGAACGTTTCGTCCACGCCTTCAGCGGCGCGAACGATCAAAGCGCCAAGGCCGACGTGAAAGGCAAACGTCTCGCCGCCGCGCTGGAACGTTCCGTCGATGTGCTCATCGGCGTCGCGACGGCGCTGACGCTGTGGTACGGCGGCGTGCTCGTCTGGCGCAACGAACTCACGCCCGGCGATCTCCTCGTCTTCCTCGCGTATCTCAAATACGCCTACCGCCCCGTGCAGGACATCGCGAAGTACGCCAGCCGTCTCGCCAAAGCCTCCGCGTCCGCCAGTCGCGTGCTCGATCTGCTCGACCAGAAGTCCGCCGTCCGCGATGCCGACGGCGCCGTGGTCGCGCCGGTGTTTCACGGCGACATTCATTTCGACAACATCTCCTTCGCCTACGAAGAAGGCCGCCCGGTCTGGCGCGGACTTCAAGCGCGCATTCCCGCGGGGACACATCTCGCCATCGTCGGACCGTCCGGCAGCGGCAAGTCCACGCTCGCCAGCTTTGCGCTGCGCCTGCACGACCCGCAATCCGGTTGCGTGCGCATCGATGGCCGCGATGTGCGCGAGTTCACGCTTCAATCTCTCCGCCGCCAGTTCTCTGTCGTGCTCGATGATACCGTGCTCTTCGCTGCCACGGTGCGCGAGAACATCGCTGCCGCCGCGCCCGGTTCCAGCGCCGCGGAAGTCGAGGCTGCCGCGCGGCTTGCCAACGCGCATGACTTCATCGAAGCGTTGGCGGATGGATACGAGACCGTCCTGAGCGAGCGCGGCGTGACGCTTTCCCGCGGCCAGCGTCAGCGCCTGGCCATCGCCCGTGCCGCGTTGCGCCGTGCGCCGATTCTGTTGCTCGACGAACCAGCCACCGGACTCGACCGAGCCAACGCCACGCTCGTGCTCGACGCGCTCACGCGCATTGAATCGCGCCGCACGGTCATTCACATCACGCACAACCCGCGTCACGCCGCGAAGTCGGATCTAATTTGGTTCATAGAAAACGGGCGCATCGCCGAACAAGGCACGCACGCGGAGCTGCTTGCTCGCGGCGGCCATTACGCGGCGCTGTGGAGTCTCGGCGAGCAGGAGCCGATGCCCACTGAAGCCGCGGACAACGTCGTCTTGCTGGAGGAGGAACATGCTGCCATCTCCTGAAACCCGCAGCCGTCGAGGTGACGAGGAGGAGAGTGTGGAGTGCTGTGAGGCCGGTGCAAATAATCCCAACACCGATCGGCTCGCCCATCTACTTGGTCACGGACTCCATCTGGACGGCGACGCCTTCGTGGTCGGGCGACCTGATCAAGCAACCATTCCCCTCGTGACCACGAGCGGCACTAAGGTGGTCGCCAAATTCTTCAACTCAGATCGCGGCGTGCAGACGTTCGCGAACATGAACGCGCTCTGGGCGTCTTCGTTCGGGGCACAGCGCCAGCCGCCCGGCCTGCCGCAACCGCTCGATTTTCTGCCAGATTGCGGCGCGCTGATCATGGAGCGCCTTGAAGGCCGTCCGCTCGCCGAACTCCACGCCAGCGCCCAGGAGCACTTCGAACCCGCGCTTCGACTGCTCGCCGACCTGCATCAGTGCGATGCCACGCCAGCCGTCAAACGCAGCTCGCGCTCGATCGTTCGCTCTGCCGAACGCAAGGCCGCGCGCATCGCCGAGCTGTCGCCTGCGCACGCGGCGTTGGCGAAAGAACTCGCGGTGGCGCTCGAAGCCGGTCGCGTGAAGGAACGCGAGCTGGTGCCGAGTCACGGCGACTTCTCGCCGCGCAACCTTTTCGTCGGCGCGGATCGTCTCGCGGTCATCGACTGGGATCGCTTTCAACTCGCCGACCCCGCGCGCGACGTTGTTTACTTCGCAACCTATGACTGGGCCGACTGGTTGCGGCGCGGCCGGATACCGAATCGTGACCACCTGAAACGCGTCATCGAGATCTACGAATCCGCCCGGCCCGGAGCGAAATTGAAGCGCGCGGTGTCGTTCCACATCGCGGCGAGCTGCCTGCGCCGAGCGTTGAGCATTCTGGAACTGTGGCCGGACCAAAGCTGGCTCGCACCCGCGTGGCTGCAGGTCGGCCTGCGGGAATTGACCGCTGCGAAATGAAGATCACCATCCTTAGTCACAATCTTTCGTCGAACGCCTCCATGCGCGCGCATCGGCTGGCGCTCGCGGCGCAACATTTTGCGGAGGTGAAGCTCATTGGCCCGGTGGAATCCTCCGGCCTGTGGCCTGCGCTTCCGGCGGCCGACTGGATTCATTCCGTCCCGGAGTGTCGCTTTCCCAAGTTCGCGAGCTCGTTCGTGCAGCTCGCCGAGATGTGCGACGGCGACGTGCTGATCGCCGTCAAGCCGCAGCTCGGTTCCTTTGGCGCGGCGCTGGTAGCTGCGGAGCGTTGGCCGAAGCCGGTCATTCTCGACCTCGACGATCTCGACACAGCCTTCGCGCCGCGTGAGGAATGGGAATCGAAGCCCGCGATGGCCGACCTGCATCGGCCAGCGTCTGCGGTGTTCGTGTCGCTGCTGACGCGTGCGACGGGCGCCGCGCAGGCGATCACGGTTTCCTCGACGGCGCTGCAACGGCGTTTCGGCGGAACGTTGCTGCATCAAGGCTGCGACACGCGACTGTTTGATCCGACGCGCGTCGATCGCGAAGCAGCGCGACGCGAGTTTGGTTTCAAGGGTCCAACGATTCTCTTCGTCGGCACTCCGCGTTGGCACAAGGGCATGAAGCCGCTCGCGAAGGCGGTTGCGGAGATTCCCGGCGCGCGTCTCGCCGTCGCAAGTCGCGACAAGGAATTCGCCGAGGGAGATTGGTCGCGCTATCCGGTGGACCCGGTGCCGATGCTACCCTACACGGACGTGCCCCGACTCATCGCCGCTGCGGACGTGCTGGCGATTCCGCAGCTTGATACCGAGGTGTCGCACTTCCAGATGCCGATGAAAGCGTACGATTGCATGGCGATGGGCGTGCCGATCGTTGCGAGCGCGATCTCGGATTTGCCGCAGCTGCTCGATGGCTGTGCGCGGCTGGTGCCGCCGGGCGACGTCGCCGCTCTCGCCGGTGCGCTGCGCGAGACGCTGGAACAACCGGAGGCGTCGCGGGCAATGGCGGCGAAGGCCCGGGCGCGTTGTTTGGAGAGCTACACGATGGCGCACGTCGGCGCAACGTTGCGCGAAGTCATCAACAAGGTGGCGCCGGGCTTGAAGTGAATGACCGCTGCGACTTCGAACTCCTCAACGCTCGATCCCGCTATGCCGGCTCTGGATCGCGCGCTGGATCCGGCTGTTGCTGAACCCGCGTTGAAGCGAGCGTTGATCGAGTCGCAGCCGCGATGGTCGGGAGCGGTTCTCAATCGCGTTCAGCTGCTACGCCACAAGCCGGGTCGCCGCGCACTGGTGGAGTATGAGCTTTCGATGGATGGCTCGAGCGGAGCGGAGACGCTGACGTTGCTCGGCAAGATTCGTGCGAAGGGTTTGGACCGCAAGACGCCGGCGTTGATGGCGGATCTGGCGCGGAATGGTTTTGCCGCGGACAGCGCGGATGGAGTTTCGATTCCGGAAGTAATGGGTGATATCCCTGAGTTCCAGATGTGGCTGCAGCGAAAAGTTCCCGGCGTTCCGCTGACGAACTGGCTGGCTGGTGCCGACGGACTCAATTTGGCCTGTCGCGTCGCCGAGGCCGCGCACCAGATTCATCGCGCCAACGTGCCGGCGCCCCGGCGTCACACCGTGGACGATGAATTGCGAATCCTGCGAGAGCGATTGGAGTTGCTCATGGGCCAGCGTCCGGAATGGCGCGCGCGACTGGAGTCGGTACTCGCGCGGTGTTGGAAACAATGCGAACCGCTGCGCACGCGACCGACCTGCGGTGTGCATCGGGACTTCTATCCGGCGCAAATTCTCGCGGATGGCGGCCGGCTTTGGATTCTCGACTTCGATCTCTACTGCGAAAGCGATCCGGCGCTGGACATCGGAAATTTCCTCGGCCACATCACGGAGCAATCGCTGCGCGAGACCGGCACGTCAGACGCCTTGAAGCAGGTGGAGGAGACGCTGCTGGAGCATTATCTCAATCAGGTCCGAAGCTTTTCGCACTACGCTGTGGCGACGTATCACACGCTCACGCTGGTGCGCCACATCTCCATCAGTACGCAGTTTCCGGAGCGGCAGCACACGACGGAGCCGTTGCTGGAACTGTGTGAGGCGCGTCTGGCCTGACGGGCAGCAAGCGCGGTCGCTGAGTTACTTCTTCTTCCACCCCGGCCCGCGCACGAACCGGCCCGGCTTTGCGCTGGTGTGTTCGCCGTCTTTCAATACTTGCACGCCGTTCACGAAGACGTGCGCGACGCCGGTGGAGTATTGGTGCGGCTGCTCGAAGGTGGCGTGGTCCTGAATCTTGTTCGGGTCGAACACGACCACGTCAGCGAAGTAACCGGGCTGAAGCCTCCCGCGCCGTTCAAGCTTCAACGTCTCGGCGGGGAAGGACGTGAGACGACGGATGGCTTCCTGCATCGAGAGGATTTTTTCGTCGCGCACATACTTGCCGAGCACGCGGGCGAACGTGCCGTAGGCGCGCGGATGCGGATTCGATTTGAGGAACGGACCTTCCGGCGCCATCGACGGCGCATCGGAGTCGAAGCTCACCCACGGCAGGCGGAGCTGTTTCCGGATGTTCTCCTCGGACATCATGAAGTAAACGGTGGTGACGCGGCTGCCATCTTCGATCACGAGATCCATCGCCGTTTCCTCGGGCGATTTGCCGCGCAGCTTCGCAACCTCGGCGAGCGTCTTGCCGGTGAGCGGCTTGAGCTTCGGGTTCTTGAAGCCGACGAGCAGCACGCGATCCGGCGAACCAGCGGCGAGGTAGAGGCTTTCCCATTGGTCTGTGGGCGTGACCATCTCTCGCTTCACGCGCTCGCGGATGGCCGGGTCTTGCAGGCGCTTGATCCACGCTTGATTGCCGCCTTCCTGAACCCACGGCGGCATCGCAGCGTCGAGACCCGTCGCGCCGGCAGTGTAGGGATACATGTCGGCGGTGATGCGCTGACCGCTGGCGCGCGCTGCCTCGATCTTCGCGATGACGGCGTCGAGCTTGTGCCAGTTGTTCGAGCCGGCGGCTTTGAGATGATAAATCTGGGCGGCGACGTTGGCTTCTCGGGCGATGGTGAGGAGCTCGTCGAGCGCTTCGAGGAACTGGTTTCCCTCGCTGCGCAGATGCGAGATGTAGATGCCTCCATGTTTTCCAGCGGCGCGGGCGAGGGCTATCAGCTCATCCGTCTTCGCGTAGAAACCTGGCGCGTAGATCAGCGCGGAGCTGACGCCAACCGCGCCTTCCTCCATCGCCTGCTCGACGAGCTTGGTCATGCGCCGGAGCTCGTCGGGTGTCGGTGCACGATCGGCGTAACCCAACTCATGCACGCGCACCGTCGTACCGCCGACGAACGACGCGACGTTGCACGAGACGCCGCGTTTCTCCAGATGTTCCAGGTAGCCGCCGAGCGTGGTCCACTTCACGTCGTAGCGGATGTCGCCCTGTTGCGCGACGAAGTCCTTCTTCATTTGCGCATTGAGCGGCCCCATCGACTCGGCTTCACCCATCACTTCGAGCGTCACGCCCTGGCGGATGTCGCCCTGCGAACGCCCATCGTGCAGCAATGATTCCGGGGCCCAGCTCAACATGTTGATGAAGCCCGGCGCGACGGCGAGACCGGTGACATCAAGCTCGCGGCGACCACGAGCGTCCCCCAGCTCACCCGCGGCGGCGATGGTGTCCTGACGAATCGCCACGTCACCGATGAAGGGCGCGTTGCCGCTGCCATCGTAAACCGTGCCGTGGCGCAGAATGAGATCGTAGGTCATGGAGTTGGGCGAAGGAGACGGAGTGCGACATCCAGCGAAGCAGGCGAGAAGACAGACCGCGATGAACAGGCGATAACGCACGGCTTGGTTTCTCCCGAGCCAGGACGAGGCGCAAGCGAATTTACGCGGAGAGGAAGGCAGGCCGACTCAGCGTTTCCCGGCGGTGGAGGGTGTCGTTGCGCTAATGCCATTGGCCGCGCTCTTCACGAACTCCCGCTCGTTCTCGCGGACGACGAGCACTGGACAGCCCGCGTGGCGGGTGACTCGTTCGGCGGTGCTGCCGAGGAAGACGTGGGCCAGGCCGCTGCGACCGTGGGTGGCCACGATAATCAGATCTGCGGCGAGCTCCTTCGCGGCCTTGACGATCTCCAGATGAGCGTTGCCGACGCGGAGCACTTGTTCGAACGAGACGTCGTTTGGCAGAGATTTGCACAACACCTTGAGCTCGCGCTCGGCGGCTTCGCGCATCTGCGCGTCGATCAGTTCCACGTCCACGCCGGTCATTTCCGGGATCGGGATGTAGGGCTGGATGACGTGGGTGACGAGGATGGTGGCGCCGAATTGTCGCGCGAAGGGCAGGGCGTATTGCAGAGCCTTGCTGGCGCACTCGGAGAAATCCACCGGCACCAGGATTTTCTTCAGTTGGAAGACAGACAGCGTCGATGCGTCGGGCGTCGGCGTGGCGTCCAGGATTTGTTTCTCCTTCCGGCCGAGTTGCATGATCACTCCGCCGTTCCGTTTGTTGCGTTTGATTTTCATAGAGTCTGGTGAGTTTGGGGTTTTTAAGGTTGAGCGGGAGATGGAACGGTGAGAACCGAATCGTAGCCGCTGAATGGGTTGGGAACCATCTCCGAGCATTCGGGATCGGGCAGCCATTCGCCATCCACCACGAAGCGATACTCGTATTTCCCTGGCGCGAGCGTGAGGTCTTTCGCCCAGCGACCGTGTCCGAGATCAATCATCTCCGAAACGCTCGGGTGCCAGTCGTTGAAACTGCCCGCCACGCAGACCAGCCTGGCGTTCGGGTTTGCATAGGTGAGCCGCACGATCTGCGTGTGAGCGCTGTCGGTGGGCCGGTCTGCTGCTGGTTTGCGTTGCGATTGTTTCATGATGATCCTTTTGCGGTGTCTATCTCTATTGACCGCTGGCAACGGCTTTTGGTCTGCGCGAATGTTGGCGAAACGTGGCTGTCAATTGTCCGGCTCAGAACATTTCACGCGAAGCCTCGGTCAATCTGCGCATGGCTTCTGGCAAGAAGGAGGAAGCGGGGACTGCGGCAGGAGTTTTGATTGAGTCAGGGTTCAAGAGGGATTTTGTAGAAGCCTCCGGCTTCGTCCCGGCGAACGCTAAACTGAAATCGTTCAACGCAATTAACCTATGACTGCTACTGCAACTCCAAAAGCCAAAGCGCTCCGCAAACCGGGCGCGAACCGTAACGACAAGGCGCGGAAGAGTCCGCCTCGTGATGCGAATTTCAAGCAGTCACGGGATGTCCGCGAGGACCGTGGATCGCGTCAGATGAAGACT
>CAMCCU010000193.1 GCA_945872975.1 Pedosphaera parvula Ellin514 | reverse complement strand
ATCTACGTGGACCGCCAGCTTCGCGCGAACATCGATCTGAACACCTTCGGCGGCGGCGCGTATCGCAACTACTCGAATGCGGCGATGAGCCTCGGCGGCGCGGGCGGCGTCTTCTGGTCCGACAACTTCCAGGTCGGCCCGCCGGAGTTTGAGTTGAACAGCCGCGTGGACATCGTGCGCACCGGCGCAAATGCCACCGTCTCGTGGACCGGCGCCGGTGTCTTGCAGGAAGCCACCGACATCACCGGCCCGTGGACCAACATTGGGGCCGCGCGCAGTCCGTACACCGCGCCAGGCGCCGGGGCCAAATTCTTCCGGTTGAAACGCTAGACCACAAACCGCTTGAACCCACAGGGGCCGGGAGGCGTTCCGCCCGGCCCCTTTTTCATTATCCAGTCATTCCTTCCCATGAAAACTCCCTGGCTCATCGTTCTCCTCGTGGCTCTATTTGCTGGCCCGGTCCGCGCCGCGTCGGACACGATCGTCACGTTTAACGAGGTCATGTATCACCCGGCGACGAACGAGTCGGCCATGGAGTGGGTGGAACTCTACAACCAGTTGTCCTACGACATGGACCTCTCCGGCTGGCGGCTCGATAACGGGATCGATTTCACGTTTCCCGAAGGCACGCTCATTCGTGGCCGGAGCTACCTCGTGGTGGCATCTGACCCGGCGGCACTCCAAGCGGCGACCGGATTGACGGGTGTGCTCGGTCCCTTCACGAGCCGGCTTTCCAATGCGGGAGAAACGATTGAGCTGAAGAACAACAATGGTCGCCTCATGGACCGGCTCAGCTATGGAACCGAGTTCGACTGGCCGGTCGGTCCCGATGGCGCGGGGCCGTCGCTCGCGAAAGTGAATCCGACCGCGCCGAGCGGCGAAGTCGCGAGCTGGAGCGCGAGCCTCCAGGCCAGAGGAACGCCAGGCACAGGCAACTTTGTTCCCGCGGGCACATTCACTGCGCCGCCGGGGCTCATTTCCTACTGGAACTTCAATGAGACCAACACCGCCGTGAACGACCTTGTAGGCGGCAATAACGGCACGCCCGGCGCGGGCACCCTTCGCGTGAACGGCCTGATCGGTCGAGGCGCGTTCGCGCTCAACTCCACCAGCAACGCGTTCATCAATGTGGGTTCAGGCGTGGCGAATAATTTTTCCGCGGTGTCCGGCATCGCCATCGAGGCGCTGATTCGGCCGGGCTGGAATGGGACGGGCAACGCAACCCTCTTCCGCAAAGAAGAGCCGGTGCTCGGCACCCTGGTCGGCTATTGGTCCTTCGATGAGGCGAGCAGCGGCTCGACCCCGGCGGTGGACGCGGTCGGCGGGAACAACGGCTCCTTCATTGGCACAGCGACCCGCGTGCCCGGGCTCGTCGGGTTGGGCGCCGCGCGATTCAACAATGCCGCGACCGATGGCGTCAGTCTCGGCGCGGGAATGAACAATGCGTTTTCCATGAGCACGGGCATCACGGTTTTCGTGCGCATCCGTCCGACCTGGGGCGGCGGCTCGGGCGACTATGACGAGATCTTTCGCAAGGAGGACGGCGGCAATCGAATCCTCCTCAGTTTCCAGAACGACGCCAACAACGGCGGGGCCAATCCTCCCGTTTCGCCCGGCCCCGTTTTAAGCTTCGGACTGAACGTCAATGGCGCTTACGGCGAACTCGACATGCCACTCGATGGCGCGGCGGGTCGGCCCACTCTCGCGCAACTCACCGACGGCGCGACGCATTCCATCGCCGCAACCTATGACAGTGCCTCGGGTCGAAAGGCCATCTGGATTGACGGAACGATGCGCTGGAGCGTCACGCTCTCCGGCCCCATCGCCAGCGGCGGCGGTGCGGCGGCGGTCATCGGCAACATCAACACCGGCGGCGGCGAACCGTTCAGCGGAACGATCGACGACGTCGCGATCTGGCGGGCGGCCCTCGCCACGAATGAGATTGCTGCGCTCGCCTCCGGTTCGTCCCCCCTGACCGTCGGTGCGTCCGGGAACCCGGCAGCGAGCACCCGCCTGCTGCTCGGTTTTCAGAACGACGGTAACAACGCGGCCGCCATTCCGCCGGTTGCGCCGGGCCCGGTCTTGAGCTTCGGTCTGAACATCGGCGGCGTTTACAGTGAACTCGATCTGCCGCTCGACGGCGCGAACGGGCGACCTGCTCTCGCCCAGTTCACCAACGGACAGATGCATCATGTCGTCGCCACCTATGATCAGGCTTCGGGTGTTAAGGCGATTTATGTCGATGGCTCCATGCGTTTCAGCAACCTGCACTCGGGGCCGATCAGCAGCGGTGGAAATGCGGCGGCGGTGATCGGCAACGCCAGTGCGCCCGGCGGTGAACCATTCACGGGCACGCTCGACGAAGTGGCCTTCTGGAATCGCGCGCTCACCGCGACCGAAGTCGCACGCCATGCTGCCGCCACGCAGGCGGGCCAGGATTACTTCTCGAATGCAGCGACGACGAACCGTGCCCTCCTCGGTCTCGACGCGGCGTGGCGTTACGAGCAATCCGGCACAGACCTGGGCACTGCCTGGCGTGCGCCCACCTATAATGACACGGCCTGGCCCAGCGGTCCAGGATTGCTCGCCGACGAGACGTGCGGCTGCCTCGCCGAACCCATTCGAACACCACTCAGCACGAACACGACCAAGACAACTTTCTATTTCCGCACGCACTTCAACTTCACGGGCAACGTCGCCCAAGCCCAGCTTTCGCTCCGTCACATCATCGACGACGGGGCGATTGTTTACCTCAATGGCGTCGAAGCGTGGCGCATCGGCATGGCGGCGGGCGACATGACCTTCGACACCCTCGCCAACCGCGGGGTGGACAACGCGACGCTGGAAGGCCCGTTCAGCATCCCGGCCACGAATCTCGTCCTCGGCGACAATGTGCTTGCCGTGGAGGTGCATCAGACGGCGGCGTCCAGTTCGGACGTGGTCTTTGGACTCGGGCTCGACGCGGTGGAAACCGTCTTCGTGCCGGGCGGAGGTTTAGTCGCATCCGCGGACCGTCCCAGGATTGCCTTCAATGAGGTGGCCTCGTCCACCAATGCGAACTTTTGGTTCGAGTTGGTGAATCATGGTTCGATCGACGTGAATTTGAGCGGCTACATCCTCGCTCGGTTGGGCGGAACGAATCGAACTTACGTCTTCCCGCCGCAGACGCTTGAAGCCAACTCATTACTTCAGGTGACCAAGGCGACCATTGGCTTCGGCGTCGATTCCGGCGACAAGCTTGTGCTTTACGCCGCTGACGGGGTGGCCGTGCTCGACGCCGTGGTGGCGAAGAAAGAACCGCGGAGCCGCAACCCCGACGCGATCGGCCCTTGGCAGTTCACGAGCACCCCGACTCCGGCGGCCACAAATGTCTTCGCCGTCCACGATGAGATCGTCATCAACGAGATTATGTATCACCACCGGCCTTTGCCCGCGGTGCCCGCGCTGTACGGCCCGACCAACCTGCTTTTGAACTTCACCAATGGGTGGCGATACCACGCGCAGGGCTTCGACCTCGGCACAGCGTGGAGAGCGCCTGGCTACGACGACAGCGCATGGCCGGCTGGCGCGGCCCTGCTCTATAACTCGCCCTCCACGTTTCCCGTGCCGAAGAACACGCCGATGTCCGCCACTAACGCCGCTGGACAGCGCATCATAACCTACTACTTCCGCACGACCTTCAACTGGGCGGGTGGCACGAACCCGCCGTTGCTCTCGTTGAGGGCCATCGTTGACGACGGCGCGATCTATTATTTGAACGGCGTCGAAGTTCTTCGACAGAATATGCCAGCCGGGAATGCAATCAGCAGCACGGTCGCGGCGACACCCGTTGGAGTCGCGGGTTTCAGCGGACCCTTCGCGTTGCCGGCCGGCAGCTTGGTCGCAGGAGTGAACACGTTGGCCGTCGAGGTTCATCGCGTCAGCACGGTGGACAACGACGTGGTGTTCGGCGCGGAACTGTCCGCCTCGACGGTGCTCTCGCCGGGGTTGCCTCGTCGCGATTCCCCGGAATCCTGGGTGGAACTCTTCAACCGGAGCAGCAACGCGGTGGATCTCACCGGGTGGCGGCTGGACGAGGGCATCGACTATCGATTCTCGGCCGGAAAGGTCCTCGCGCCTGGCGGCTACCTCGTTGTGGCAAAGGATCTGGCTTCTTTGCTCGCGCTTTATCCGGGACTCGATGTCGTTGGGCCGTTCACCAACAAGCTCTCCAAGTCCGGCGATCTCATCGTCCTCAAGGATGCGAACAACAACCCGGCGAACTCCGTGCAGTATTTCGATGGCGGCCGATGGCCGGAAGCGACCGATGGGAGCGGCTCCAGTCTCGAACTGCGTGACCCTTGGGCGGACAATTCGAAGCCAGAAGCCTGGGCCGCCAGCGATGAAGGCGGTAAGTCGGCGTGGGTTTGGTACACTAACCGCGCCGTGGCCGTCGCCAGCCTGCAACCGCCCACCACCTACAATGAGTTCGTGCTTGGCCTGCTCGACGCGGGGGAATGCCTCATCGACGATCTGCGCGTCGTGGAGTCCCCAACGAACGCACCGATTTCCCTGCTGCAAAACGGGACGTTCAGTTCCGGACTCAATGCCTGGCGCATCGTCGGCGATCACTACGGAAGTGTGGTGACCGACCCGATCACCCCGGGCAACAACGTGCTGCGCCTGCTCGCCGATGGGCCAACCGAATACCTGCACAATCACGCCGAGACCACGTTGAAGAACGGCGCGGCAATCTATGCGCCCGTCAACGGCCGTATCTATGAAGTGTCGTTCCGGGCGAAATGGATCTCGGGCAACAACCTGCTCAACACCCGACTCTGGATGAACCGCGTGGCGCGCACCTTCGAGCTGGCCGTGCCGCCGCTCAACGGCACGCCTGGCGGTCCCAATTCCCGGCTCGTACCAAACCTCGGCCCGACCTTTGCGAATCTGGAGCACACTCGCACCGTGCCGCTCGCCGGCGAACCGGTCACGGTCAGCGTCGAGGGGACCGACCCGCAAGGTGTGGCTGCGGTGACGCTGAATTTCTCCGTGAACTCCGGCACTTGGAACAGCACGCCAATGAGCTCGACGGGAAACAATGGCTTTGCGGGAACACTGCCGGGCGCTGCCGCCGGGGCTGTGGTGAACTTCTACGTGAGCGCCGTCGATGGGCTGGGCGCGGTCGCGACGTTTCCCGCCGCCGGCACGAACTCGCGCGCTCTCTACCAGGTGAACGACGGGCGGGCCTTGCTGAACCTCGCCAACAATCTGCGCATCGTCGTGACGCCGAGAGACAGCGATTCCCTGCATCAGCCGACGAACATGATGAGCAACGGCCGCCTCGGCGCGACGGTGATCTGGAATGAGGAGGAGGTTTACTACGACATGGGCGCGCGCCTGAAAGGCAGCGAACACGGCCGACCCGATCCAAACCGGCTCGGCTTCTTCCTGGATTTCCGGCCAGACCAATTGTTTCGCGGCGTCCACTCCTCGATCGGGGTGGACCGCTCGGGCGGCTGGCGGTTTGGCACGACGTTTGGCCAGGACGAGATCCTGATCAAACACATCATCAGCCACGCAGGTGGATTGCCTCAAATGTACGACGACCTGATTCGTGTGATCACCCCGCGCAGCGAACACACCGGGCCCGCCATCCTCCAGATGGCCCGCTATGGCGGAGTGTTTCTCGACAGCCAATACCGGAACGGTGGCGACGGGACAGCGTTCGAGTATGAGCTGCTCTACGACGCCAGCGGGACCACCGGCGGCGCGGAAGGCTTGAAGGTCCCCCAGGAAAGCAGCGCGGTCGGCGTGCCGCTGGCCGGCCTCGGCGATGACAAAGAGAGCTACCGCCTCAACTTCATCATCAAGAACAACCGTGACGCGGATGACTACAGCGGCGTCATCACCGCGTTGAAGGCCGTTGGCCAGCCGTCGGGCGCAGCCTTCGATGCCGCCACCGAAGCCGCGCTCGACGTGGATGAATGGCTGCGCGCCTACGCCGCCAGCTCCCTCTGCGGGCCGGGCGACAACAACGGCGGCGACAACGCCCAACACAACCTCCAGCTCTACACGCGCCCGGAGGACAAAAAGACGCTCTTCCTCATCTGGGACACGGACTTTGCCTTCATCCGCTCGGCGACCGATTCCATCACGGTGAACACCGAGCTGAACAAGTTTATCGCCAACCCCGCCAACCGCCGCCGCTACTTCTGTCACCTGCTCGACATCATCAGCACCACCTACAACACGGCCTACATGCGTTATTGGACCGACCACTACGACAATTTTCTTCCCGGCCAGAACTTCGCGAGCATCCTCACCTACATCGGGCAGCGCGCGAGCTTCGTGATGAGTCAACTCCCGACCAACACCGCCTTCGCCATCACCAGCAACGGCGGCACGGACTTCGGCACTACGAATGGCATCGTCGTTCTCTCCGGCACCGCGCCGTTGAACGTGAAGTTCATCGAAATCAACGGCGTGCTCTACCCAATCACCTGGACGAGCGTCACTAACTGGACCGTGAACCTCCCGCTCTACGCCGGCATCAACTCCCTCGCCGTGCAAGGGGTGGACAACTCCGGCCTGCGTCGCACCAATTTTACTGACACGATCACCGTGACCAACAGCGGTCCCGGCGCACTTCTTCCGGTGGTCATCAACGAATGGATGGCGGACAACAGGGCTCCTGGTGGCTTCCCTGATCCCGCCGACGGTCTGTTCCAGGATTGGTTCGAGTTATTCAACCCGAATACCGTCGCTGCCAACCTCTCCGGCTTCTACCTCACGGACACGTTGAACACTCCGCGCAAATGGCAAATCCCCACGAATGTCTTCATCACTGGACGCAGCTTCCTGCTCGTCTGGGCGGACAACAGCGTCAGTCAGAATCCGTTGGCCGGCGGCACTAACGTGGACCTGCACGCGAACTTTCAGCTCAGCAACGGCGGCGAGGTCATCGGGCTGTTTTCTGCCGGGGGCGTGCTGCAACATTCCGTTACCTTCGGCCCACAATTGCAAAACATCAGCCAGGGCCTCTTCCCCGATGGCAATACCAACGCCATTCATTCCATGACCAACTGGACTCCGCGCGCTGCCAATACGCTGGCTGGCCTGATTGAACCCCAACTCCAGTCATTCAACGTTACCGGGGACGTTGCTAACCTTGAATCGACCGCCATGCCGGGGCGCACGTATCAACTCCAATTCAAGGACGATCTCGCATCACCCAACTGGATCCCCGCTCCCCTCGGCGCGGCACTGCGCGCCAATGGCCCCACCTTGATCATGACAGACCTGCTGAATGGCACCGTTTCCAACCGCTTCTATCGTGTGGTGTTGCTGCCATAACACCATGCCTGCCAATCCATCAGCCTCATCGAACTGGTTCTTCGCTGTTTTCGGTGGAATCAGAACTGAGGGAAGCGGAGTTTGCCGGCCACGAAGTAAAGCATGGTGATCATGTGCGTGGTGGAGCGGTAGCCGCGCGCTTTGCGCTTGGTGGCGCTGAACACACTAGACGGGATCGGTAATAAGAGCTGGAAAAATTGAGGGTGGGATTTTTCTTTGCGGTGGTGGAGTCAGACGGCCAACGCCACAAGGACGGCTGTTTTGCCTTCGGCTCCACGCCCGCGGGCTCCTTCTTTTTGTCCGCCCACGTAGGCTTCGTCCACCTCCACCCGTCCGGTCAACCGTTCGCGACCCGTGCGAATCATCACGCTGCGAAGTTTCTGCAACCAGCCCCACGCCGTCTGATAACTGCCGAACCCGTAGGTGTCGCACAGGTTCCTGGCACTGATACCCGTTTTCTGAGCCATCATCAGCCACATGACATGAAACCATAAACGCAAGGGCGTGCGGCTGTCTTCAAACACCGTCCGGGCCGTGGCCGAGTTCTGTCGCTGGCACCCCCGGCAATGTCACAGGCCCCGATCGGTGCGCCACGCCTTCATGCCCCCACATCCCGGACAGACAAAACCATCTGGCCAACGAATCCACTCCAGATAGTGCGCGCAGTCTTCCTCGGTCGAAAACCATTCCAGAAACTCCTCGAACGTCCAGGGATACGGGTTCTTCAATGTCGCCTTCACGCTCCAGACACTATCCATTGGGGGCACTTACTTCAATCAGCCACCCACATAATCTTATCGGCACTTAGAAATGGACTGTTTCTTCCACAGCGAGCGCAGCGCAATTGTCCGGGTTGCTGGTGGCGATTCCGTCACCACAGAACGCTGTTCTGCAAACAGACGCCACGCCCCGTTCGAACCAGACCACTCCCGTTCCACGCCGAAGCATGAACCCATCTCGCCGCCCGAGTGGGATTTGGTTCACCATTCGGCCGCCCCCTAGGCTGAGCTGTGATCTGATCCTCACTGGATTGACAAATACCTCCATGTGTCACATGGTTGTGTCACATGAAAAGGGCCACGATCCGCCAAATCCGGCACGACTTCAGCACCGTCCTGAACTGGGTTGAAGATGGTGAGCAGGTCGAGGTGAGCAAGCGCGGCAAGATTGTCGCCCTGATCACCGCGCCTCCCGCGCCCAAGGCGGTCCGGCCAAGGAAACGCCCTGACTTCGCCGCCCGTCTCAAGCGCATCTACGGCAACACGGCCCTATCCGGAAACATCATCGTCGAGGAACGCGACTCCCGGCCCTACTGACCTTTTGGGCACGTTATGCGCACCTACGCTGACACCAGTTTTCTCGCGGCCGTCTACTCGCCCGAGGCCGGTTCCATCAAGGCGTTGAGCTTGATGCAGCGGCTCCGAGAGCCGCTCCCGTTCACCCCGTTTCACCGGCATGAACTCAGGAATGGGATCCGGCTGCGCGTCTTCCGCAAGGAGATCTCAGCCGAGCAATGCAAGGCCGCTTTGCAGGAGATCAATTCCGACCTGGAGGAAAACGTTCTCGTTCACACTCCCATTCCGTGGACCGACACCTTCCGAAAGGCGGAGGACCTCGCCGCCGCTCACACCGAAACGCTGGGCGTCCGCAGCTTTGACCTGATGCATGTCGGACTCGCGCTCGCGCTGGGTGCGAGCGAGTTTCTGACCTTCGACGCGCGGCAGGCCTCTCTCGCCCGGGCCTCCGGCCTGAAGGTGAAGCCATAGCCGGGACTGGTTGCGGTGCGGCGGTCGCGACACCGTGAATACGCGGTCAAGAATTCCATCCAGAAGGCGTCGGACCAACCGCTCGCGCTTCATCGCATCCCCCATCCGTCGGGTCCCGGATCCGGGCGGATTTGGCGAACGCAAAATCCTAAAAGCCAGCCGCAGCGGTGGACACGACTGCGAAGCCGGGCGAGCCCACCTGTTGCTGAGAGAGGGCTACGCTATTCAAACCAACCTGCCCGCACGGCGGAGTTCCAGTAGAAACTCGATGTCGATTTGGT
>CAMCCU010000192.1 GCA_945872975.1 Pedosphaera parvula Ellin514 | reverse complement strand
CTCACTCGTGACGCAAAAATCTAAAACTCAGCCCGTGACCGCTCCGCGAAACGGCGGTCAGCCCAGGATACTTGTCCTCTCCCTCGCGGGCATTGGCGACACCCTGATCGCCACGCCCTTCATCCACGAGCTCCGCGCGAACTACCCTCACGCCACCATCGACGCCTTCGTGCTCTGGGCGGGGTCCAAGGACATCCTCGAAGGCAACCCGCACCTCAACACCGTTTACCAAAAGAACCTCATCAAGGACGGCGCGTTCGACTCGCTCCCCTTCCTGATGGAACTTCGCCGCCAGCGCTACGACATCTCCATCAACGTCCACACCCTCGGCCGCATCCACTACCGCGCCGTCGCCCGATTCATCGGCGCCAACGTCCGCCTCAGCCACGAGTACGAAGGCCACGGGTTCCTCGATCGCCAGCTCGTGAACCGCACCGTTCCGCAGGACTACACGGTCCATAGCGTCGAGAACAACAACCGACTGCTCCCCTTGCTCGACAAGAAGCCGGTGCTCCCCACGCACGACTTCGAACTCTTTCTCAAGCCCGAGGAACACGCCTGGGCCGACGAATTCATCGCCAGCCATCAGCTCGCCGGGCGAAAGATACTCGGCATCCATGTCGGCTCCGGCGGCACCAAGAACCTCAAGCTCAAACGCTGGCCCTCGTGCTTATGGGGCGAGCTTCTCCACCGCCTCGACAAAGAACATCCCGGGATCACCATCCTCCTCTTCGGCGGCCCCGAGGAACAAGCCGAGCACGCCGAGATCCTCGATTACTCCCCCGGCGCACCCATCTACGCCCCCGCCACTCGGAACCTCCGCCAGGCTGCCGCGTTGATGAAGCACTGCCATGCGTTTGCCAGTGTCGATACCGCCCTCATGCACGTCGCTGCCGCCATGAAGACTCGCAACCAGATCGTCATCGAAGCTCCCACTCTCAACCCCACGAACCTGCCCTGGCGGAACCAGCACCGCGTCATCCGCAACCCCGTGGTGAATGGCCGCAACCTTGATTACTACCGCTACGACGGCAAACCCATCCGCGGCTCCGTCGCTGAACTCACCCTCTGCATGTCCTCAGTCAAAGTCGAAGAAGTTTACAAAGCCATCCTCGAAGCCCTGGGTGCGAAAGACGCGCCTGCCGCAGTTAGCTGAGATTAGTTGACGGTCGCTGGGACGGGTGTTTGCGAGGTTGTTTCGCGTGGAAGGGGGCCTGCCAGGTGAACGAATTGTAACGAAATCATCCGGACATTTGGTTTGAAGAACGCGCAGGCTGGCTTAGTCTGTCATCGTATGTTCCATCCCAATCGATTCGTCGCATTCTTGCGTTTAGGTGTGCTTGTGGCGGTGACCCTGGCGGTCGGGCTTCAGGCGCAGATTGTCATCACCGGCGTGGCTGACCGCACTTCCTACACGGACAGTGCGACGTTCCAGGTGGTCGCTGCAGCGGGCTTCACCGATGTGGTGACGCTGAACGGCAAACCGATCGCGGGCGGAGTCTCGCAAACGGTGAGGACGATGGATTATTACGATCTCGCCGTCACCCGGACCGAGATAGCGACGGATGATGTGACGACCGCGCTGGTGAGGTTCATCGTGCTTTCGTCGAATCGCGGCAGCCCGGAGCGGGGGTTGATTCAGTGGACGCCGTATCCGCCGATCAACTCCGGATCGGGCGAGTTTGCGGGAGGAGCTCTGCACGTGGTTGCTCCTCAAGATTACCCGGCGGGTCTGGAGATCCCGGTGATCGCCTGGGTGGATGACGGTCCGGGCAACAGCCGTCGGGTCAATGGAGTCGTCACAGCGCCTGGCTTCGCGGGCAGTCCGCTGCCGTTGCGTCGCGGCGTGGGTCATGCGTTCCTGCCCGCGGCGACAAGCGGTGGGCTGTTGGCTTACAACGCGGCAGTTCAATCGCTCGCTGATAGCAAAGTGATCAACATCGACCCCAGCACGACGTGGACAACGGTCTCGGGCATTCTTCCGGCGGGAACCGTCTGGCCGGCGAACTCACGCATCCAAGTCACGGGCAACATCACCATCCAGGCTGGAGACACGTTGACGGTGGGAGCGGGTGCGATTGTCCTGCTGAATCCGTTGGTGAACATCACCAACAGCGGACGGACGGTCATCAATGGCACACGCGAGCAGCCGGTGGTATTCACCGCGGCGACGCGAGTGGCGCCGGAGCGGCACGCGGGCGCATGGGGCGGATTCTTCCTGCGCGGTGCGTCGGCGGAACTCATCGCCAATGGCGCGATCATGACCGGGGCGGGCGGCGCGGCGAGCATCAGCTTTTCGCCGGGCGCGAGCCATCGATCTGAGCAGCCGTTGCTGCTGATTCATTCCGGCGCGCGGGTCGCGATGACGAATTGCTTCCTCATCAACAACGCCGGGCAGATTGGCAACGGACTGAACTCCGACGTGACCTTCGATCATTGCCTGCTGCAACGCGCGATCACGGCCGGCGAATACGTAGGTGGCACGATCATCGTGAACAACTCCGCGGTGATCGAGTTCCCGTCCATCGACGGCGAGATGAACGCGACCATCGCGGACGCGGACTACGACGGAATCTATTTCACCACTGGCACCCATATCTTGCAGGACAGTTTGTTCGGCTTCGCGAAGGACGACGCGATTGACTCCGGTTCCGGCGGCGCGGGCACGGTGTTGGTCACCAACTGCTGGGTGGAATCCGCGCAGCACGAGGCGCTGGCGTGGTCCGGCGGCGGACGTCAGACGTGGACTTACGACACGGTCTTGATGAACAGCGGTCAGGGTCTCGAATGCGGCTGGAGCACCGGTGCGGACAGCCCGCTCGTGTATGCGCAGCGGATGTTGAGCGTCGGGAATTCTGTCGGCGCACGCTACGGAGACAATTACGAAGGGACGACTGGTCTTGGTCTCAAGACGGGTTTCCTGACGGTGACGAACTCGATCATCCTGAACAACTATCGCGATATCTGGGGCCAGGTCTGGGACAACACTTGGAACTATCGCGTCGGGCGAATGGACCTTCGCGGCAACTACGTCACCGCCCTCAACACGAATCATCCGGACAACGCGATCTGGAATCCTGCCACGGACGGCTCGCGACTTTCCCCTTACATGCGCACGCCGGTCGGAGCGCAGGTGGGCGTCGGCTTTGCGAACTGGAACGCGCTGGCGATCCCGGATCTCACGAACGGAATTCCGCTTCGCCTCAGCACGTTTACGGTGAATCCCGTCTCGGTGAGTTACGCCATCCAGACCGCTGGCTCGACCTTGTCCAGCGGGACGGTGGTCTTCCAGCCGGGCGAAATGGTGAAGCGGATCTTCGCTCCCATCGCGGGCGTGGGCGCGCAGGAGTTGGTGCGCGTGTCGTTGAACTCGCCTGCGCAATGTGAGATCACGTCGGCGTCCGAGCTGTTCGTCGTCCCTGCCAGCGCCACGTCTGGCACCAACGTGACTTTGATTTCCCTCGGTTCTGCCTGGAAGTATCTGGATGACGGCTCAAACCAAGGCACGGCTTGGCGCGCACCGGCGTTCAACGATGCCGGCTGGTCCAACGGACTGGCTCAGCTTGGTTACGGGGACAGTCCGGTGGACGAGATGACGCGAATCCGTCGCACCAATTCCGCTGGCACCACGAATATCACGTTTTACTTCCGTCGAGCTGTTCCGGTGGCCGATGCGTCCTCGCTGACCTCCGCCCGGCTCCGCCTGTTGCGTGACGATGCCGGTGTGGTTTATCTCAATGGCAACGAAGTCTTCCGCAGCGCGAATCTTCCCGCCTTCCCGGCGGCCATCGGTCATCTCACCACCGCGACTGCCACGGGCGAGAACACCATCGACACCGCTACCATCAACTCCACCAATATCGTCGCCGGGAACAACGTCGTGGCCGTGGAGATCCACCAGGAATCGATCGGCTCCTCCGACGTCAGTTTCGACTTCGAGCTGATTGGCAATCTCTCCTCTGGCCCGCCGCGCCTGAACGCCGCCCGCTTCGGCGCGGACCTCGTTCTTTACTGGGGTGACGCCAGCTATCGGCTTGAGGTGAGTGACTCCTTGGGCGACGGCGCGAACTGGGCAGTTCTAAACGGTGTAGCGAGTCCTGTGGCCATCGTGCCGGGTCTCGCCAGCAAGTTTTATCGCCTGCGCAAGCTGTGACCGTGCGGGTGGTGCGTCACACGCCCGAGATCCTTTGTATAAACTGTGGCCGTACAACGTCTGAGAATCATCTGATCCATTCAGCCTGAAACCGACTATGAGCAAATTATTCGTTCCGTCCTGGTGTGGCAGCGCCGAACATGCCTGTCGTCCGAGCCGCCGCGAGTTCCTCTTCACCGGCGCGATCGGCACGCTGGGGTTGACGATGGGAAATTTCTTCAAGCTCCAGGCCGCAGCCGCCGCTTCTGGTATTGCTCCGAAAGCGGCCGCGCAATCCGTTATTCAGATTTACCTGCCTGGAGGCATGGCGGCGCAGGAATCGTTTGACCCCAAGCTGCTCGCGCCGATTGAATATCGAGGCCCGCTCGGCACGGTGAAGACGAAGCTGAGCGGCGTTCACTTCTCCGAGCTGATGTCGAACACGGCCAAGGTTGCGGACAAGATCACTGTTGTTCGCTCCATGACCCACGGCGAGGCCGACCATGATCGCGGCACGCACAACATGTTCACTGGCTATCGCCCCAGCCCGGCGCTCCAGTATCCCAGCTTTGGCAGCATCGTCTCGCACGAGTTGGGCTCGAAGAACGACCTTCCGCCCTACGTTTGCATTCCGTCCGTCCCAAACACCTTCGCCGGCACTGGCTACCTCGGCTCGGCTTATGGTGCGTTCAGCCTCGGCAATGATCCGGCGACCAAGGATTTCAAAGTCCGCGACCTCAGCCTCCCGAATGGCGTCAACGAACAACGCTTCGCCACCCGCCGCGAGATGCGCGCCGCCGTCGATGCCCACTTCAGCGCGATCGAGAAATCCGACGCGCTCGACGGCATGGATTCCTTCTATCAACGCGCCTACTCCATGATTTCCTCGGAGAAAGCCCGCGCCGCCTTTGCCCTGGCCGACGAGCCGCAAAAGCTCCGTGACGATTACGGTGCCGGCCAGGCCGGACAGCGCATGCTGCTCGCCCGCCGCCTCGTTGAAGCGGGAGTGCGTTTCGTCTCGCTGACCTACGGCGGGTGGGATCATCACGATAACATCAAGACCGCGATGACCGGCCAGATGCCGAAGTTCGACCAGGCCTTCGCCGCGCTCATCCGCGACCTCGACCAGCGCGGCCTGCTCGATTCAACTCTCGTCATGGTCACGACCGAGTTCGGTCGTACGCCAAAGATCAACGGCACGGCTGGCCGTGATCATTATCCGAAGGTGTTTTCCATCGCGCTCGCGGGCGGCGGCATCAAGAAGGGCTACATCCACGGCGCGAGCGATGCGACCGGTGGCGAGCCGGAGAGCGATCCGCTCAAGGTCGAAGATCTCGCAGCGACCGTCTATCACCAGCTCGGCATCGATTCGCACAAGCCGCTCCTGGCGCCCGGCAATCGCCCCGTGCTCATTGTGAAAGACGGCGAAGTGCAGAAAGGGTTGCTGGCGTGAAGCAACCCGGAGGGTTGCCAGAAGGTAGCCGGAGGTTGAGCGCTGGCGACACCTCCGGATTACGATCACGAAGATTGCAGCACCCTGGAGGGGTGCCAGAACTCTGAGGCACGTCGATGGGGTCCACCTTCTACAGCCTTCACTACCACTGGGTCTGCTCGACCAAGGTGCGCCGTCCCCTCATTCGGTCTGACTGGCGTTCTCATCTTCACGAATATCTGGGCGGCACCATTCGCGGGCTCGATGGAGTCCCTCTGAAGGTCGGTGGAGTCGAAGATCACGTTCATGCACTCATCGGGCTGAAGACTACGCATTGCATCGCTGATTTTTCCCGCGAGTTGAAGAAGGCTTCGTCGGTGTGGGCTGCCGGAAATTACGAGAGCCAGTTTGAATGGCAGGAGGGTTATTCTATTTTCGCGGTGAGCGTGAGCGTCATGGATGCCGTGAGCCATTACATTGAATGGCAGGAGGAGCATCATCGGAAGATGTCGTTCGAAGATGAGCTGAAGCTCCTCTTGGAAAAACACGGGGTCAAATACGATCCAAAGTATCTGTTGTGAGACCAAAGCAACATTCTTCTCCTGTCTTGCACCCCTCCGGGGTGCAGTTCGATTTGTCCTCGTTACCGGAGGTCTCCGCTGTGCTGCGACCTCCGGCTACCCTCTGGCAA
Organism: Pedosphaera parvula Ellin514; assembly: GCA_945872975.1. Taxonomy (GTDB): domain Bacteria; phylum Verrucomicrobiota; class Verrucomicrobiia; order Limisphaerales; family JADJPG01; genus JADJPG01. Next base: position 3,245 of record CAMCCU010000192.1, on the reverse strand, counting down.
CCCGGAGGGTTGCAGGTGCTCGCGGCGGCGAACTTGGACCGAGTTTCGTGCCGGATGCTGTTCGCCCGTTGGATACTGCTCCTTCTCTGCTCATTGCTCGTTGGCCATTGGTCATTGACCTCCGCTCACGCTGTCGCACCGCGCCTGACGAATATCCTTCCGGCCGGTGGACAGCGCGGCACGGAACTCGAAGTCCGCTTCACCGGCCAGCGTCTCGACGACACGAAGGAAGTCATCCTTTTCACGCCCGGCATTTCGGTCGTGTCGGTGGAGGCGACGACGAACCGGGTCAAAGCCACGCTCAAGATTTCCGCCGACTGCCGCCTGGGCGAACATCAGATGCGGCTGCGCACGGCAACCGGTGTCTCGGAGTTGCGCACGTTCTGGGTGGGAGCGTTCACGAATCTCGCCGAGGTGGAGCCGAACAACGACCTTGCGAAGCCACAGAAACTTTCGCTCAACGTCACGGTGAGTGGAACCGTCATCAGCGACGACCTGGATTACTTCACCGTCTCCATCGAGAAAGGTCAGCGGCTGACGGCGGAGATCGAGGGCATGCGTCTGGGGCGGGGCGTCTTCGATCCTTACATCGCGATTCTGGACAAGAGCGGCAAGCTGCTCTCCGGTGCGGAGGATTCATCGCTCGGTTTTCAGGATGGCATTGCGTCCATCGTGGCACCGGAGAGCGGCGAATATCTGGTGCTCGTGCGCGAATCGGCGTTCGGCGGCAAAGAGGATTGTTACTATCGTCTGCATGTTGGCGACTTTCCGCGACCCACGGCCGTTTATCCGGTCGCCGCTCGTGCGGGCGAATCGACGAAGGTGAAGTTCATCGGCGATGTGAAGGGGAGCTTTGAGCAGGAGGTGAAATTCTCCACGGCCGCCACTGAGAAGTTTGGCGTTTTCGCCAACGGTTCACCGTCCCCCAACTGGATGCGCGTCACTTCATTCCCAACCGCGCTCGAAGCCGAGCCGAACGACACGCGCGAACAGGCGGGCGATGCGCGCGAACTCCCGGTCGTCTTCAATGGCATCCTGAGCAAGCCCGGCGATCACGATTGGTTCCGCTTCCGTGCGAAGAAGGGACAGAATCTCCAAGTCAGCGTCTTTGCCCGCCGGTTGCGTTCGCCGCTTGATTCGTCCATCCAGATCGTGAACGCCAAAGGCGCGTCGGCCGCGGAGAACGACGACAGCGCGGGACCGGACAGCGCGCTGAACTTCAAGCCGGATGAGGACGGCGAGTTCGCTCTGCTGGTGCGCGATCACCTCAAGCGCGGCGGGCCGGACTTTGTCTATTGCGTGGAGGTCGCGCCGGTCGAACCCAGCATCACGGTGAAGATCCCCGAGGTCGCGCGCAACGAATCACAAACCCGCCAGTACATCGCCGTGCCGCGCGGGAACCGCTTCGCTACACTGATGTCGGTTCGCCGCGCAAATGTTGGCGGAGACATTGCCTTCCAGGCTGCGTCTCTTCCTAGCGGCGTGAAGCTGCGCGCGGAAACGTTGCCCGCCAAGGTGGATCAATTTCCCGTCGTGTTCGAAGCCGCAGCGGACGCGTCCATCGCCGGCCAGCTCGTGGACTTTACAGCCACCGCGACGAACGGCATCGCCGGTCACTTCCGCAACGACATCGAGCTGGTCCAGGGACCGAACAACACCAGCTACTACGGGACGCATGTGGACAAGCTGCTGGTGGCAGTGACCGAGGCCGCGCCGTTCAAGGTGCGCATTGAGGAGCCCAAGGTGGCGCTCGTGCAAGGCGGCACGATGGACTTGAAGATCGTCGTCGAGCGCGGCGCGGGCTTCGATGAGCCGGTCAATTTGAAGTCCGTGTGGAATCCCCCCGGCGTGACCTCGCAGCCGGACATCACGATTCCCAAGGGCGCGAGCAGTGTCTCGTTCCCGCTCAGCGCGAAGCCGGATGCCGAGCTGCGCGAGTGGAAGATGGCGGTGTCTGCGTCTGCGAAGGTGGAGGACGGGGAGTTGTTCGTCTCCTCTCAGCTCGCGCCGTTGACCATCGGTGAGCCGTTCCTGACCGCGACGATGGAGAAGGCGGCGTGCGAAGCGGGCAAGAGCACGAACATCATCGTGAAGCTGGAGCAGAAGATTCCGTTCGAAGGCAAGGCGACCATTCGCATCATCGGGTTGTCGGACAAAGTGACGGTCGCCGAAAAGGAGATCACCAAGGACGACAAGGAAGTGATCTTCCCAGTGAAGGTGGACGCGAGCTGTTCCACTGGCTCGCAGCGCAATCTGTTTTGCTCGGTGCTGGTGAGGAAGGACGGCGAAATCATTCCGCACAACGTTGCGCAAGGCGGTTCGTTCCGGGTCGTTCCGCCGAAGAAGCTTGTGGCCGGTGAACAAAAGAAAGTGGCGAGCAAATGAAAACGAAACGGCATCGCCGGACCAGTCGGGCTGCTGAAAACCCGGCGTTGCTGCCACAGCTTTTTTGAGTTATCACTAGGCCATGAGTACACTGACAGAGATTCAGGACGCGGTGACGCAGTTGACCTCTGACGAAAAGAAGGCGCTGTCCCTGTGGTTGAATTCACAGGCCGCAGGCGACTTGAGTTCCGAGGATGAACGGCGACTGCTTCGCTCGCTCGACGAAGCGGTGCAGAGTATTGACGCCGGTCGGGGCGTGCCCTTGGAGGACGTTCGCAAGGTGGTGAATTCATGGGCTGCAAGATAATCTTTGCACCCGAAGCCATTGTCGACCTGGCTGAAGCTGTGCGCCACATTGCCAAAGATGATCCTGAAACAGCCAGGCGCGTTGGCCATGCCCTCATTGAGCGCGTCACCATTTTGGAAAACTTTCCCTTGCTGGGAGCGCCGTTTCCGAATCGTCCTGGCATTCGAAAACTCGTTTCTCGCCCCTACCTGATCTTTTATCGTCCCCGGCTGGAGGCGCAGTGCGTGGACATCCTGCGTTACTGGCATGGGGCGCGTGAAGAACAGCCCGAATTCGTCGGTTGATCGGTTCGTCAGATTGCCCAACTACGACGCGACATGAGATGTTTCAAATTTCTAGCTGCCGGACGCAGGCTTCAAGCGGCCGGTCTGACGAATCGGCCATCCATTCGTGTGCTTGGAATTTGGTGCTTGTTTGGAGCTTGGAACTTGGCTCATGGAGCTTCCTTGATTTCCGCCGCTCCCGCCCTCACTGATCTCACCGTATCGCCCGCTGACGTTCGTCTCACCACTCAGCAGGATCGCCAGTCACTGGTGGTGCAAGCGGTCTATGC
>CAMCCU010000191.1 GCA_945872975.1 Pedosphaera parvula Ellin514 | reverse complement strand
CGTTTCAGGGTGAAGTTGCCGAGCACGTTGTACTGGCGCGTCTGCGAACCGCGCGCCTGGAAGGTGATCTCCTCGGCGTAAGTGCCGCCGAGATCCTGGCTGCCCTGGGTCAGGCTGTTGAAATCATTTTCCGGGGCCGTGAAGCTCAGGGTGATCTGCCGAGTGACGCCGTAGGATTCATTGCCCCGCGCGAGCGTGGATGTGAACTGCGCGTCGAGATTGTCGTGGTCCGGATGATAGGTGTGCAGGAAGGGATTCGAGGCCTGATCATCATAGGCCAGCGGGACGCTCACGGTCACGCTGCCTCCCTGCTGCACGGTGCCGGTGAAATCCCAGGGGATGTTGCCATCCGACGTCGGGAACTGCACCGAGCTGATCCGCCGGGCCTCTCCGAGCTGACCGGGAAGGAGCAGATTTTCCTTCGTGGCCAGCACGATGTTCGAGCTGATACCGACGCCGTGATAAATCTTCTGCAAGAGCTTCGCCGAGCTGCCGCTGTTGTGGACGATCAAACGCAGCGGGAACGGACGGGCGACCTTGCCCGAATCAATCTTGATCGGCCCATCCAGCAGATAGGAGCCGGTCTTTTGCTCCGCGCCACCGAAGACGAGAACGCGGCCGGTGTTGGTATCGAGCTCGTAATGGTAGCCGTTCGCGCCCTCGGCGAGCTGCAGCCGATTCAGGAGCGAGGCGAAAGCGGCGGCGTTGGTGGCCTTGGCGAACGGCTTGAGATAATGGCTGACGTAGCTGGCCGCTGCGCCACCGACCCAGAGGCCAGCCGTGGATTCCTTCTCTGCCGACACGGCCACTTCCAACTGCGACAGCCCGAGGGAATCGGTGAAGCGCAGAATGCCCGCGAAGAGCGCACCCGGAGCGCCGACCATCTGCGAGCGGTTCAGGCCGAGGACGACTTCGACTTCGGAACCAACCTCGCCGGCAGCGGCGAGATTCCACGTCTGCGCGCCCGCGCTGAGGCTCGTGTAGCCGAAGGTCAGGTTCGTGGTGTTGATGGTCCCGCGCAGCAGCAGCGGCGGCGGAACACTCGCGATGTTGGTCTGGCCGACCGGCGGTGTCTCGGACGCGACCGAACGCAAGGTGATCGTGATCGGAACATTGGCGAGATTGCGGAGGCGCAACTGGGCCTGGCCTCGATCCGTTCCAAAGCGGATGCCGGACGGGCTGCTCTGGAGGATTTGAATCGGGCCGAAGTATTGGTTGTAGCTCTCCCCTGCCCGCACCCAATAAGCCTGGCTCCGTTGCACAGTGACGTTGCGGAAGGCGGAAACGCGCACGGGATTCGTCGCGCCGAGTTCGCCACCCTGGTAGCGATAGACTTCGCCGTTCTGCTGAAGCTGCGGCGCGGGCGCGAGGAGCGATTCAAACGACGGAGCCGGCGTGGGTGGCGTGGGGAAGCCGATGAAGTTCAATCCGGTCAAAGTCCATCGGAACGTGGGTGCCACCGGCTTGCCCTTCACGCGCCAGCTGTACGAAGCGACGGTGTTGGCCACCTTCACCAGATACGCACCGTTGCCCGTGAGCCGCTGCAACGCCGAGGAGGGGCCGAGCAACCGGGTCCAAGTGGACCATTGGGTGCCAGCACTGGTGGGGATCTGCGGGGAGTCGATGAACTGGCCGGTCGTCAAGGCCGGCTGCCAATACCAGATTTCCTGAATGGGATTGGTGAGATCGCTGCCGACGAGCTGGTCGAGCGTGGCATAGGAGGCATCGACGTGGAGGAAAACGGAGTTCCATCCTGGCTTGAGCGCATTGGTCTGAGTGATCCACTGGGAGTGGCCCCGGTGACACCAACCCGCCACGACCGCGAAGACAAACCAGGAGAGGACGCGGGCGGTGAGTCGCGCGCAAGCAGGGGTCCGAGAATCGTGGTGACACATAAGTATTCACCAGAGCTAAGAAGAGAAACTTCAGATTCCTTTCGCGGAACTTTGAAATATTATTTTGAGGCGCCTGGAGGCGCTCAAGTTTCGGCCGTCGGAGCGTTCACGGGGCGAGCCCGACTTCCGCCAGCACCGCCTCGACCTCGGTCAAGTTCCACAGGGAAATGTCACCATCACCCCGCGCCACAGCCAGGTGGCGGCCATCTGGATGCCAGGCCAGCCACCAAACGGAGCCAGGGTCATCGGGCAAGGAATACAGGCGTCGGCCGCTGGCCAGATCGAGGATGTTGACCCCGCGTCCGTTGTGATTCGCCACCGCCGCCTTCGAGCCATCCGGGCTGACCCGGAAGTTCCCAACATAGCTGGAGGCGGACTCGCCGGGCGCGAGGGTGGGCAGGGTGCGGGTGATCTGGCGGGACGGCAGGCTTGAGAAGACCAGGCGACGATCCTTGTCCATGTGCAGCAGGGTCTGGCCTTCGCCGCCGACTCCGAGGGTTTGGACGGCTGCACTATGAGAGTTGACCAGTTCCGGTTCGTTTCCTCGCTCAAGACCGCGGATAAACGAACCCCTTAGATTCTGTCCGTCGCGCCGGATGCCGCCTTCAAATCCAAGCCACTTGCCGCTGGGATGAAATTGAAGATTGCGAACCTCGCCTTGGTCGCGGAACAGCTCACGCGCCTCCAACGGAGACTTCGTGGCACTCGCCGTTCGCGCCGGGAGTTCCCAGCCGCGCAACCCATCCCCGGCGGCCACCAGCACCCTTCCATCCGGGCTGAAAGCACAGGTCCAAGTCCCCACCGAATTCGCACGCCCGCCACCTAGCGTGAGCAACCGCCGGCCGTCATCGAGCGACCACACCAGCACCTGATCGTTTTCATAGTTGCCCGAAGCGAGCCAGCGGCCGTCCGGGCTGAAGCCGACGGTCTGTCCGGCCAGGCGACCCTCGTGCCCTTCCCAGACTTGCAGCAGTTTCGCCGTCCGGGACTCCCAGATGCGGATCATGCCATCCTTGCCGGTGGAGGCGATCGTTCGCCCGTCCGGACTGAACTCCACCCCCGGCACTCCACCCACGTGACCGGTGAGGCGCAATCGCTCGCGGGTGCCCACCAGTCGGATCGCGAGCATCTGCCCTGCATGGGGAATCGCTAGCACGATGGTCCCATCCCCGGAACTTCGGACAGCTTCCACTTGATGCGGCATCGTCAAGCGCGTCGCCTCCGGTCCGGAGGTGACGGAGAAGAGTTGAACTCCGTTTTCCTGAGAAAGTGGTATGGCCAGGCGCGTGCCATCCCCACACCAGATCCCCCGCGGCGCCCCATTCTCGCGATAGGTGTTGACCGGCTTGAAATCGGACGTTTCGAGAACGAGGACGCCATAGTCCGCAGTGCAGGCCAGGAAACGGCAATCCGGGCTGAAATCAAGATGGCGAACCGGTCCCAGCTCAGAGGACAGCCGAAGGTGCAGTTCCTTGGATTTCAAATCCCAGATTTCAATAACGCTGTCCGATGGATTGGTTCCGCTGTCGCCAAGGCAGGCGGCCAGGCGGAAGTCAGACGACACGTCGAAGGCCGCCGGCAAGGACTGCCTGGCGGCCAGAGGAACAACCCCGGCCAATTGATCCGTCGCAGCATGGGCCAGCCGGATCTCCTGTTTGATGGAATCGTGGGTCGCCACGATGACGCCCTTCGTCGTCGCCACCAGGCGGTAAAGATCCGGCATGGACCGCTTGGTCCGCTGTGACCAGGAACCATCCGCAGACTTTTGCCACTCCAGCAGGCTCATTCGAGGAGCCGTGCCGGCGCGCGGATCCGCTGGCTCCTGCGCGCGACCGAAAAGGCTGCGGTCATCCGGCGCGAACGCCAGCTGGACGAGCTGCGCCTGGCTCTCGAGGTGGGCAATGGCCTTGCCGCCGACCGTCTCGTGCAACACCAGTTGACCCTGTTTCGTGCCGAACGCCACCAGCGTACCATCGTGGTTGAGCGCGACATCCAGATACGACTTCGGAGGATCGATCAGGCTGACTGGATCAAAACTGGTGGCCTCCCCAAGGCACTGCGCCACCTCCGTGCGCAACACATCCAAATCTTTCTTTGCGGTCGGAATGGCCAGCGCCTGTTGAATCCGTTCCATGAGTTGCCGGCGGAAGCCCAGCGGCCGGATGGTTCGGATGGAATGCACCTCCCGCAACAACGAGTCATAGAGCCGCTGCTGGGCAATATCCCGCTGATCCAACGCGGTGACCTGCGCCGCGCGAATGTGGGCGTTGGCCTGAATCAACGTGGCCACGCTGGCCACCACCGCGAGCAACGTGACTCCGATCAGCACGGAAGCCAGCGGGCGGCGGCGGACCCATTTGGCGAGCCGTTCCAATCCGGCCACGGGGCGGGCGAGAATCGGCTCATGCCTCAGCCAGCGTTCCAGATCGAAGGCCATCGCCTCCGCCGAGCCGTAGCGACGCGCCGGATCTTTTTCCAGGCACTTGAGGCAGATGGTTTCCAGATCGCGATCCATTCCCGGCTTGAGCAACGAAGGACGCCGCGGCTCCTTGTCCAACACCTGCCGCACCGTCTCCATCGTCGTGCCTCCGGCAAACGGAGGCTGGCCCGTCAGCAATTCATAGAAGATCGCGCCGAGACCATAGACATCCACGGCGGTCGTCAATTGCTTCGCCTCACCACGCGCCTGCTCCGGCGACATGTAGCTGGGCGTGCCGAGCATCGCCATCGTGCGCGTGAGCGTGCTGTCCTTCTCCACCAGCTTAGCCAGCCCGAAGTCCGTCAGATGCGGCTCGCCCTGCGCATCGAGCAGCACGTTCCCGGGCTTGATGTCCCGATGAAGGATGCCGCGCTGATGAGCGTAGTGGACGGCGCGCGCCAGCTTCGCGAGCAGCTCCGCCGCGTCGCGATTTGAGACTGGCGATTTGACATTGGAAATCCTCTGGGCGAGCGACCCGCCCTCGACGAACTTCATGCTGAAGAACGGCTGCCCCTCGCATTCGCCGACCTCGTAGATGGGGACAATGTTCGGATGGTCCAGGCTGGCCACTGCTTCTGCTTCCGTGCGGAAGCGTTTCACGAAGTCCGGCGCGGCGAACTCGCCTGCCGCCATCACCTTTACTGCGACGAGCCGGTTGATCCGCGTCTGGCGCGCGCGATAAACAATGCCCATGCCGCCTCGCGCCACCTCTGCGACCAACTCGTAGGAACCAAACGCACGGGGCAGCGACGCCTTCCCGACTCCTGATTGCGGCGGTGCATCGAGCGGCCCGCCGTCCAGCATGGCCGCGAAAAGACACTTCGCGCACAGCCCCCGGGGTGCATCCGGGGGCAGCGCGCGTCCGCACTTCGGACAAACGGACGTGGTTGACGAACTCGGCATCAATGTTTGGTACCCATTCCAGTTAAGAAGCAAATCCGACCATTCCTTCCGAAGATTTTCCGTTTCCTGCCGCCCGGTTAATCGCTCAACGCACCCAGCAGGTGACGAAGCTCCTGCTCCACCTCCTCGGGCTTGTCCACGGTGTTCGCCACTTCCTCGAACAGCAGCGCGCGAAACCGCGCCCTCATCCGGTGAATGGCCGACGTGATCGCCGACACCGACAGTCCCAACTGCGCCGCCGCTTCGTCGTAAGACACCGCGCCCTTCTCCTCCAGCAGGAAGCCTTTCAAAATCTCGAACCGTTTCTCCTCCGTCTCCACCGCCAGGCGATCCAGCACCACGCTCATCACGGTCTGCGCCCAGCGCCGTTCGAAAAGCGTCTCCGGCGTCGTGTGGTCAACCTGTTCACTTTGGTAACGCCGGTCCGCCGCCGCCTCATCCAGTGAAAGCACCCTGGCTCCCCCGCCCCGCCGCTGCGCCTGGGTCTTGTCCCATTCATTCGCGAGAAAATGCGTCATCGAGGTGAGGAGAAACGTGCGGAACTTGCCCAGGCTTGCATCGACCGACTTGAGATAACGCTTCTCCAAAAACTTCGCGAAGAACGCCTGCGTCAGATCGCTCGCGTCCTCGTGCGAGTTCCCCTTGCGCCGGACGAAGACGTAAAGGGGATACCAATAGCTCAGGCACAACCGCTCCATCGCCAGGGTTGACTCGGGCGATTGACTGTCTCCTGCGCTCACCACCATCGACCAATGGGTGGTCGCAAAAACCCCGGCGGGCGGGGCGGGCGACTCGGGTGACTGTTCAGGTGGAACCACACAACGATACTGACTAAAACCATGCAAATCCAAAGGAGATTCCGCTGCTGCGAGCGCCTGATTTCCGATGCCGACAGTGGAATTATCAGGACACGAGTGGAGACAGGAATGGAAATGTTATTGCGCCCGTCCCTTGAGCTTCGGGATGATTCTCCGAGCGATGAAGATTATCACTGACGAACGCTGCACCACCTACCACAGCGCAGGTCATCCTGAACGCCCGCAGCGCGTGGCGAGGACCATCGAGAAGCTGCGCGCCCAGAGCGAACTGGTGCTCGATTGGACCACGCCCATCGAGGATGTGCCCGACGAAACGATCCTCCGTGCGCACACGCAGGAGCACCTCGCGAGAGTGAAGGCGGCCGCAGAAGATTTCGACGGCGACACCCCGGCCCACGCGGAGATCATCGGGCACGCGCGGCGTTCCATCGGCGGTGCATTGCAGGCTTTGAGCCTCGCGCGAAAGGGGGAGATGGCGTTCAGCCTGATGCGTCCGCCAGGGCATCACGCGGTTCGGGAGAGCGCGATGGGCTTCTGCTATCTGAACAGCATAGCCATCGCAGCCTTGGAAGCCCTTGCCACCGGCACGAAACGCGTGGCGGTCTTTGATTTCGATGTCCATCACGGCAACGGCACGGAGGCGATCCTTCTCGGGAATTCGAGCGCGACCTTTTACTCCATCCACCAGCATCCCTGCTATCCTGGAACTGGTTCAGCGCACGTCGGCAAGAACTGCTTTAACTATCCCGTCGCTCCGAGAACGCCCCGGGTAGAGTATCGCAAAGTGCTCCAGCGCGCCTTGGATGACTTGATGAAATCCAAGCCCGAACTGGTGGCGGTCTCCGCCGGGTTCGATGCCTACGCCCGCGATCCCCTCGCCCAGGAAACACTGGAGGCGGAGGATTTCCACTGGCTGGGAGAATCGATGCGCAAGCTGGGCGTGCCGGTGTTCAGCCTGCTGGAAGGCGGCTACAGCAGCGACCTGCCAGACCTTGTGCTCGCTTATCTCAAGGGTCTCGCCGGCAAGTGACATTCACACTTGCGGGCGTCTGAATCCTCAGCAGTGTCCCGATGGCGTCTCCCCATGTCCATCGATGGACCGCCGGGCTCGCTGGCAGCCACCAGGGTTCATGACGGACCAGCGTTTCCCACTTCAATTCCCCATGAAATCGGGGTGATTTCCGGCACCGACAGTTCCCCGCTCGTTCCCCATTCCAGTGGCATTGCTTGTGCATAACGGAGCTAGCGGACCGAGTGTGTTCGGCAGACGAGAAACGGGATTCGTCTCAGCCGCTCCGGGTCCAGAAAGGCTTGGGCGTATGGACAGACATGGGTTTGACACAGCTTTCGTGACCGGACATCCGCTCCGGGTGTTGATGGTGGAGGATATTCCAGCCGACGCGGAGATGAATCTCCAGGCGCTGAGGCGGCACGGCTACAACGTCTGCGCCGACATCGTGGCGAGCCGCGAAGGCTTCTCCCAATGTCTGGCGAGGGCGAGGTATGATGTCGTGCTCTCGGAGCTTTCCCTGCCGGAATGGACTGCCGCCGATGTGCTCAGGCATCTGGAGAAACTGCAGCAGAACCTTCCCTTCATTCTCGTCACACGCGGACTGGATGACGAACTGGCGATGCGCCTGATCGATCAAGGCGCGGACGACTACGTCTTCAAGGATCGCTTGAGCCGGCTCCCGCTCGCGGTCCGCCGTGTCATGCGCGAGCGACGTCTGCTGGAGGAACGGCGCACGGCGGCGGCGGAACGCGAGCGGTTGATTCGCAAGCTGGAGGAAACTTTGGCCGAGGTGAAACGGATCAACGGCCTGCTGCCGGTGTGCGTGACCTGCAAACGGATTCTCAGCGAGAAAGGTTACTGGAGCCGGATGGAAGCTTACATCGAGCGCCACTCCGAAGCGCGCGTAAGCCCGAGCCTCTGCCCGGAATGCGTGTCGAAGCTCTATCCGGAGACGTTCAATTAACCTGAACGAAACGTAGGACAGTGCCGTCCCGGCAGGCAGGCAACGACTCCTTCAAGGTGATGCCGGGGAGTGGATCCTCGGCAGGAGCCAGGTTGGTGATGGTGAAAGTTCTCATGGCGGCAACACTCATGTGTGCTTGATCGGGAGAATACGGCAAAGCCCGGGTGAGGCGAGTTCATTTCCTGAGATGCTGCGAAATCCTTTGCGTAACGAATCACGATTTCTCCGCAAGTAGAAGGTGAACACCGGTATCGAAGCGAACGTCCGCAACGCCGGGAAATCACAAACCAACGAAAACCAAAACAAAGCATCATATTATGAAAACCATCAGCTCCATTGTCAGTCTCACCACACTTGTCGCCGGCCTCGCAGTCCCGGCGTCCATCACCACCGCCCACGCCGAAGGCTGCGAGAAAGTCGTCGCCGAAGGCGTGGCCAAAGTTGGCTTCGTCGAGCTCGTTCCCGGCGTCTTCGTGCTCGGCGGCTTGCCCACACCGGTCGTCATCGGCGGTGTTCCAGGCCTGCTCAGTTCCGTCACCACGTCCGCGCGCCCATCCGGCGTCAACGGCCAGGGTGCGCAGCATTTCGGACTCATCCACACGTTTACCTCCACGGACCCGGCGCGTCCCGGCGGCTTCAAGACGGACGACCGCGCGGTGTTCTCACCCGCCGGCAAAGATCCGAACGTCGGCCACATCAATGACGTGCTGGAGATCGTGTCCGGCACCGGCGTCTTCGCCAACGCGGACGGCTTCCTCAAGAACACCGCCACGCTCAACCTCAATACCTTCACCCTCACGTTCTCGATACACGGTCGCGTCTGCGGTGACGGACTCTGATTTGGGTTGGTAGAAACGGGAGCGGCGGGCCGTCACGAAGGCGGCCCGCCGTTCGCAACGCCAAGAAACTTTATAGGAAGCGCGGTGGCGGGCTACTGATCCAGACAGTCGAGCACGGACTTCAAGTGGAGCAGGGCGAGCCCGATGTTTTCGCCCGCGAGCTCATGCTCATCCTCGTTGCCTCCCATCAGGGCTTCAATCACCACCGTGAACAGCGGAACCTGGTTGTAGGTGGCCAGCAGATTCTGCAAGCCAGCCATGTGATCCATCTCGGAACCAGCTTCCATCTCTTCGAGGAATTTCAAATTGCGCGTCTCCGCCGCCTCCAGATCGTTCATCGTGATCTGCCGGAGGTCTGGCTTCTCCGCTGAAACGATCTGCCACAGGATAAGCCCGATGAGAATCAGTTGCCCGCGCTCCTCCTCGCCCATCAGCGTCTCGTCGACCGCCATCAGATACGCTACGACGAACGGCTGCTGCTTGGCCATGACATCGAGCAGCCGCTGGCCTTCTTCTTCGGTGGCCTCGTTGGTCCGCTTCCAGGTGCGGTCGATGATCTTGCCTGAGATTGTATTCATGAAGTTCGTCGT
>CAMCCU010000190.1 GCA_945872975.1 Pedosphaera parvula Ellin514 | reverse complement strand
CTGGTCAGCACGCTGTCCTTGGGACGCCAGCAGCTCGTCGAGATCGCGAAGGCGCTCAGCACGAACGCGCGCGTGCTCATCATGGATGAGCCGACTTCCAGCCTGAGCCAGCACGAGACGGAGCAGCTCTATCGCGTGGTGAAGGAGCTGCGTTCGCGCGGCGTGAGCATTGTTTACATCTCGCATCGGCTCGGCGAAGTGAAGGAGCTGGCAGACCGCGTCGTCGTCCTGCGCGATGGCGAGAATGCCGGCGAGTTGCAGCGCGACGCGATCAATCACGACGCGATGGTGAAGTTGATGGTCGGACGCGAGCTCACGCGTCACGCGCGGGCTTCGTTCGGCTCCGGTGAAGTGTTGTTGGAAGCCCGCGACCTGCGCACTCCGGCGAATCCGACGCACCCGTTGAACTTCTCGCTGAAGCCCGGCGAGATCGTCGGCGTCGCTGGATTGGTTGGCGCGGGGCGCACGGAACTCCTGCGCGTGCTCTTCGGCATCGATCGCGCGGTGGGCGGCGAGATTCGCGTGGCCGGTGCGCCGGTCGAGATGCGTTCGCCGATGGACGCCATCCGCGCCGGGCTCGCGCTCGTGCCGGAGGATCGCAAGCAGCAGGGCGTGATTCTCGAAATGGCCGTGGGCCAGAACACAACGCTCACCAGCCTGCGGCGCGATGCGAACCGCGGCTTCCTGAATCGTCCGCGCGAAGCCGAGGTCGCAGCGCAGATGACGAAGCGGATGAATGTGAAGACGCCGAGCCTCGCGCAGTTCGTCCAGTATCTCTCGGGCGGCAACCAGCAGAAAGTCGCGCTCGCGAAATGGCTGGCGATGGAGCCGAAGGTTCTGCTGCTCGATGAGCCGACGCGCGGCATTGATGTCGGCGCGAAGCAGGAGATTTACCGGCTGATGGAAGAGCTGGCCGGTCGCGGCGTGGGAATTCTTTTCGTCAGCAGCGAGATGGAGGAAGTGCTCCGCATGAGCGACCGCGCGCTCGTGATGTGCCAGGGCCGGATCACCGGTGATCTCCCACGCGAAGCGTTGAGCGAGGAAACGGTGATGCGCTACGCGACCGGAGTGGAATGACCAATGCCCAATGACGCAATGACCAGTGAATGTTCAAGGTCCAAGACGCGAGGCAGCGATGTGCGGATGGGCGCGGTTGGAGTGCTGGACGCCGATCTGTCATCCTCACCCCTCACCCCGGCCCTCTCCCCGTTGAGGGGAGATGGAGTCGCGAGGAAGGCACGTTTTAGTGCGTGTGAGCGTTGCCGCGTTCTTGAGACAACGAAGCGGACCCGCTCGAACAATCCAAACGCTTCAAACGCGGCGACGTGCTTCCCTTCGACCAAGAGCATCACTCACGCTCCCTCTCCCCTCAACGGGGAGAGAACCGGGGTGAGGGGTGAGTCCAAGTCCAACAGGATACCTCGCGCCACACCGACATTCGCCACTCGCCAATTCCCACCGGCCTCGACCCCCGCTCATCTCAAACGATTCGCATGAAAAAACTGCTCGGCATCTTCGGCCTGCTCGTCGTCGTCTTCGTGGCGACGGCGGTGGCGAATCCGCAATTCGTCAGCGCCTACAACCTGCAGAATCTCATCACCTGGACGTCGCTGTTCGGCATCATCAGCATCGGCGTCGCGTTCGTCATCATCACGGGCGGCATCGATCTCTCCATCGGCTCGGTCATTGGGCTGGTCGGTTCGCTCATGGCGTGGCTGCTCACGCAGAAGGGATGGAGCATCCCGCTCACACTCGCGACGGTGCTCGTGCTCTCGTTGCTCATCGGGCTGGCGCACGGGCTTCTCATCACGAAGGTCCGGCTGCAACCCTTCGTCGTGACGCTGTGCGGCCTGCTGCTTTATCGCGGCATGGCGCGCTACATCACGGATGACCAGAGCCAGGGCTTCGGCAACAGCTTCGACGGCCTGCGCCAGATCGCCATCGGCAAGCTCCAAGTCACGGGCGCGTTCGCGCTGCCCGTCTCGGTCTTCATTCTCACCGCCATCGCCGTGGTGGCGTGGGTGATTCTCGACCGGACAATCTGGGGCCGTTACCTCCTTGCGCTGGGCCGGAATGAAACCGCGACGCGCTACAGCGGCATCAACACCGACGCGATGAAGATTCTCGCGTACGTCATCTGTTCGCTGCTGGCCGGCGTGGGCGGCATCCTGTTTTCGCTGAACCTGAATTCCATCCAGCCGTCCGGCCTCGGCGAATTCTACGAGCTCTACGCCATCGCGGCGGCGGTGCTGGGCGGGTGCAGCCTGCGCGGCGGCGAAGGGACGATCATCGGCGTCATCATCGGCACGGCGGTGATGCGCGTGCTCTACAACGCCATCAACATCCTCGGCATTCCCACACACCTGGAGTTCGCGATCATCGGCGCGGTCATCCTCGCCGGCGTGGTTGCAGACGAACTGGTGAAACGCATCGCCGCCAAACGCGCCGCCACCCGGCAGTTGGAAGCGAAGTAGGCCGGACAATCCCATCCGTCACGGCCCACGCCTTCAGCTCACGAAGCTGTAATCGTACGGCTTCCGCATCTCGCGCACGAGATGAGGGTTGGCTTCCTTCGCGCCGTCGCCGGTGAAGATTTCCTTCACCGGATCCCACTGGAGTTTGCGGCCCTGCTGCATGGCGATGATGATCAGATGGCCGACGACAGCGGAGCGATGGCCGTTCTCGACGCTTGCCACCGGGTCTTTGCGCGACCGAACGCAGTCGAAGAAATTGGCCATGTGGTTGTTGCTCTCTTCGAGCTTGAGAGCGCCGGCGGGCAACGGAGTCATGAAGATTTCCTCCTTGCTCGCGCTCATGTCGCCGCGATTCACCCAGAGCCAGCCGTCCGTGCCCGTGAAACGAATGCCGTTGCGCTGGCCTTTGGGATCGATGATTCCACCGAACGGACTGTCCGCCGTCGTCGTCTTCACGATCTGCCGGATGTCGTTGGCATACGTCAGCGTCGCCTCGAACTCCTTGCACGTGGTGAAACCGCCCGCGATGGGATCGACCGTGGCCTTGGCCTCGACGGCGATGGGGCCGTCCTGCCCGATGGCCCAGCGCGCGATGTCGTTGTGATGCGCGCCCCAGTCCGTGACCGGCCCGCCGGCGTAATCCCACCACCAGCGGAAGGAATTGCCCGCGCGCTCCTTCATGTAGCCGACCTTCGGCGCCTGACCGAGCCAGAGATCCCAGTTCAATCCCGCAGGCGCAACTTGATCGGTGGCGAACGGACCTTCGCGCAGGCCGGCCGGCACGAAGACTTCCACGGTCTGAAGTTTGCCGAGCCGCCCGTTGCGAATCAGTTCGCACGCGAGACGGAAGCGCCGGTCGCTGCGTTGCTGGGTGCCGGTCTGGAAGACGATCTTGTTCTCGCGCACCGCCCGAATGACATGCTTGCCCTCGTCGATGGTGAGCGTCAGCGGCTTCTCGCCGTACACATCCTTCTTCGCCCGGGCCGCTCCGATGTTGATCAACGAATGCCAGTGGTCGGGCGTGCCGTTGACGATGATGTCCACGTCCTTGCGCTCGAGAATTTTTCGGAAGTCGGTGAAGGTCGCGGGCACCTTGTCATCTTTGGTGAAACGTTTGACGGCACCGCTCAAGGCGTTCTCCTTCACATCGCAAAGAGCGACGACGTTTCCAAACTTGGCGGCTCCCGCGAGATCCCCGCTCCCCTGCCCGCCGCAGCCGATCAGCGCCAGGCCCGGACGGCTGTTGGGCGAGGTCGAAGGCGTGATGACCTGGTCCGCCGCTCGCGCGATATCATGCTCCACAAACCACAGCGGCAATCCGGCGGCGGCGGCGGTGAAACTGGCTCGCCGCATGAACGAACGACGAGAGATCTGGAATGTATTGGGCATGGGGCGATTGAAGTCGCGCCCGGTTCCGAGGTCAAGGTGAAGTCCGCAATCTCGATTGCGGGCGTATCGGTGCCAGCGTCATTACCAACGAGCTCCCCGGCGATGGCTTCACATGACCGGCCGCTGCCGTCTCTCACGTCATGAATTTCCCTTCGAGCAAGAGGGTCTGTTGAACATGCGTCCCCTTGCCACGATCTTTGCCGGCATCACTATTGTTGCCGGCATCCTGCTGAATGCCGCGCCCGTCGATGCCGCCACCAACGCCAGCCTCCGCACGCTGGAGAACATCATCCTCTACGACGACGCCAGGTTTTACTCGGCCTTCCCCTCCATCGTTCAACGACCGGATGGCGAACTGCTCGTCGCGTTTCGTCGGGCACCGGAGCGCCGTCCGTTTGATCCATCCGGCATCACCCACACCGATCCGAACAGCCATCTGGTCCTCGTGCGCTCCACCGACCTTGGGAAGACCTGGAGCCGCGAACCGCAACTCATCTTCGCCCATCCGTTTGGCGGCTCTCAAGACCCGTGCATGGTCCAGTTGCGGGATGGCTCGCTCCTCTGCTCCAGCTACGTCTGGGCACCGCTCCCGCCACCTGCGATTGAGAAACTGAAACAACCCGTCGCCCGTGCCGGCAGCTTCGCCTTTCTCGGCGGCTACCTCATGCGCTCCCGGGATGCCGGACGCTCCTGGACCGGCCCCATCGTCCCGCCGCCGTGCCTGGGCGATCCGACCCTCGACATCTTCGGCCAACCGCTCCCCGCCTACAATCGCGGGGCCATGTGCGAAGGCAAAGATGGACGCCTCTACTGGGTCGTCGCCGCCAGCTCCACCAACTCTCCCTCGCGCACCGGCACCCACCTGCTCATCTCCGCCGACCAGGGCGACACCTGGAACTACTCCTGCCCCGTGGCCGTGGACCCGAAGATCGAGTTCAACGAAACATCGCTCTACGAAACGCCGAAGGGAGATCTGGTCGCCTTCCTGCGCTCGGAGAAGTTCAACGACCACACCTGCATTGCGCGCTCGACGAATCACGGCCGGAGCTTTCAATGGCAGGACGCGGGATTCCGGGGCCATCCCCATTACGCGCTCCGTCTGCCCGACCAGCGCGTGCTGCTCGTCTATGGATATCGACATGCGCCGTTCGGCATCCGGGCGCGCGTGCTCGATCCTGAATGCACGAACGCGGCGAGCGCCGAGGAAATCATCCTGCGCGACGACGGGGGCGATGGCGACCTGGGCTATCCCTGGGCCACGATGGTTTCGCGCGACCGGGTGCTGGTGGTTTACTACTTCAACCGCGCCAACGGCACGCGGCACATCGCCGGCACGTACCTTCAGATCCAATGAAACCAGCCACGCCAGCCACGCCAAACTTCAGGGCTTCGCCACCGGCTCAAACTCGAAGTAGGCGAAGTTGTTGCCCTTGCCGTAGTGGAAGGTCAGGAGCTGCGGGCCGGCCTCGGGGAACTGGATGGTGCCGATGGTCCCGAAATTCCACTGATGATAATTCGCGGTGAGCACAGGCAGGCGGCAGGTGGCGGCGGGCTTGCCGTTGAGGTCGAAGGTGACGGTGTTGGTCTGGAAGGAGTAGAGGGCCTTGATGCGATAAGCGCCAGAACGCGCGACATGAACGGTGTAGTTGACCCACTCACCATTCTCGGTCCAGCCGATGTAGAGCTGGTTGATGTGCGGGCTGACGAGGTTGGTGTGGTTCAGGTCCGCCCAGTCCTTCACGAAGGAGATGTCCACGCCTTCATCCTTGCGGAAGAACCAGAGGTATTCGCCGGCGTGGGCGCGCTGGTGGCCCTTCTCGAGGTTGAGCTTGCCGCTGCCGTTGTTGGTGGAGTCGGTGTCGTGATAGGCGACGCCTTCGCCACCGAGATCGTAGAGCGCGCACTGGACGATGCCGGGAATGTTGGGCGTGCCCGCCTTGTGGTAAATGTCGGCAAAGGGTTTGCCCCGGTAATCGGCCGGCACCTCAGCGCGCACGGTGGAAGTCGTGCAGCAACAGATCAAGCCGAGGGCGATAACGAGAAGATGGTGAATCATGGGGAAGACTCTATTGAGCCATTCTCCAGCGTCAGCTTCATTCTCTTCGGCGAAGCACAGCGGGCCGCCTAGAAATCCCAGCCGTACGTGAGCGAGAGCGTGTGGGTGCGGAGGCTGTCGAGCTTGAAGTTGCCGCCGGGCGCGGAGTCGAACTCCCACGAGGGACCGTCCGCCACGGAGTAGTGGTAGAAGACTCCGAGGTTCATGTTCTCACGGAACTGGTAGCGGACACCGGCGTAGCCTTGGTAGCCGAACGTCCAGGTGGAGCTGTCGTCATTCAGCGAGGTGGAGCCGAGGGAGATGTTCTGCGCGTCGAGCACCGCCCAATGCGCGCCAGCGCCAGCGCCAATCATCGGCACAAAGCGCGTGCGGTTCGGATATTGCAGAACGACGTTGGCCAGGATGGGGACGCGATAGATATTCCCGCTGCTGGCGTCAGCGTCTTCGATTGATCTCAAGGAGTTGTAATTAAACCCGCTCTCCAGCTCGACCCGGAGGAACCGCGTTAATTCCTGCCCGATGCCGAGACCGAAGTGAAAGCCGGTGTCGAACTTCACGTTGTTGCCGTTGACACTGAATCCATAAGAATTTCGGAGCGCTGAGCCCTCGATCTTCGCATCCTCCACGAGAGCGGGACCGCCTTCATACCAGCCGTAGAGGCCGTCGGCATAGTAGGACTCGGCAACGGCGGAGCGAAGGCCAGCCAGGCCGCAAATCGAAGCGAGAGTGAAGCGGAGGAAGCGCGTAGAGTTCATGAGATCGTCCTGTGAAAAAACTCCGGTTTAGAATCCGCCTTCGATTCCCTTGAGCTTGCCGCTGGCCTCCAGGAAAGCGCGCAGGCCGGGGCGTTCCTCCGGGTCGATCTTGCCGTTCGCGTTCTTGTCGAACGTGGCCTTCATCAACTCCACCTGCTCGCGCTTCTTCGTATCTTCCAAAGCGCGATCGATGAACAGATCGATGTTGTGCGTGCGCTTCGCAGTGCGGAGGCCGTCGAGCTCTTCGTCGCGCGCCGGGATCACGCTCAAGGTGATGGCGGCCATTTCGTCCGTGGACATCGGGCCCCACTTCACGCGCTTGGGCGGGCTCGTGGGGTTGTTCGGATTCTCGGCCGAGTTGTCGTAGGTGATGATGGAATCAAGCCGCGTGCCTTTGGGCAGCTTGAGGCGGTTCTTGAAAGCGCAGTCCTCCTGCCAGTTGAAATCCCAGTTGGAGATCTTGAGGATCGTCAGTTGTTTGCCGTCCGGCAGCGTGGCGGTGAGCTGAAACGTCCGGGCGAGATAATGCGCGTGCGGTGTGACGGAGAAGGCTTCGACGTCAATCGGCATGGTGAAGGAATCCTTGACCGCGTAGTTGGTCGCGCCGGCCGGGATGTCCATGCCGCTCAACCGGCCGAAGAGCGGCGGGAGCTGGAGCGTCATGAATTTCCGCGTGGGCGCTTTGTCCGCGAAATAGATTCCGACAGTGGAGGTCTCGTGATCGACCTTGCCGTTCGGATGAAAGTGCGTCTGGAGCACGAGGTCGCTGTTAGTCGGGAACCGATAGGCGAGTTCCGCAGGCAGCAGCATCGGCTCGCCGCCCACGGCCCAGCCGCCGAGCGATTCGAACTGACGGTTGGAACGGTTCATCCCGTTGTAGCCGGGCATCGGGTCACGCTCGTCGAACTTCCGGGCGTCACCAGCCGTGTCGAGATAGTAAAGCGAGTGATGCACGACGCCTCGTGCGGTGGGACGAAACTCCAGGGCGCGAACCCATTTGCCTTCCGTCAGGTTCAGCGGCAGCACGAAATTCCAATAGATGTCCTTGCCCTCCGCCGCGACTTCAAACGGCTCCGGCATCTTCACAATGAGGTCGGGCTTCCCGATCTGCCAGCCCTCGGTGAACTTCGGCGGCGTCGGCAGCTTCGCCTGGTCGCCTTCCTTCATGCCCTGCTTATGCCATGCGCCGAGCAGCGCGATCTGGTCGTCGGTCAGGCGTCGTTCATTGCTGAATTCCACGTCGCCGTGCTCCGCGTGCCACGGCGGCATGAATTTCTTCGCCGTCACTTCCGCGATTTGTTTGCCGCGCTTCTGGGCGTCCTGGAAATTCTGGAGCGCGAACGGCGCGGCCTCGCCGGGACGATGGCAGCGCGTGCAGTTCTGAAACAGAATCGGCGCAACATGCTCGGTGAAGGTCACGTTCTCCGGAAGCGGTTTCAAATTGCCGGCGACGGCGTCAAAGCCGCTGTGCGCAGCGAGGACTACGGTCGCGGCGAGAAGGGAGCGGGCGAAGGTTTGGTTGGTCAGGTTCATGGCGCGTCTTAGTTGCGTTCAGTTTTCGATGAGTGTCCTTCAGGGATATAACAACCAATTGCCCTGGTAAGTCGAGCCGAGACTGGCTTGCCGGCCAGAATGGCATCCAGCGCCAGGCGCAGGTCGCGGCGGGTCGGCTCCACGCGGCGCTTGCCGAAATCCGCCACGCGATCATCGATGCGCCCGCGATAGAGACCCTCGCCCGCTGGCGAAAGCACCGCGGCCTCGGGAGAAATCGTCGCGCCCGCGGCCTTCACGAGAAGGTGCTTAGGGTCGAGCAACGTGCCGGATTTGAAGCCGTAGTCACGGGCATGATCACGGGCTTTCGCCGGCGTGAGATCATCTTCCACGTAAAGCACGTAGCTCCGTATGCCCTTGGCGGAATACTCCGACATGATGCGTGCAATCTCGGGAGCGTAGCCATTGGCGACCGGGCATTCGTGCATGACGAAGAACAGCGCGGTGGCCTTTTGGCCGGTATCGGCCAGCGGTTGAATGGAGGTGCCTTCCAGGTTCCTGACGGAAATCGCGGGAGCTTTACCCGCTGGCGCGCTGACGGGTTCCGCTCCCGCCGCGAGTTGCGCGAAGCACAAGACCAGGGCGAACGCACTGGCGAGTCGGAGGTGCGGGCGTCTGAAAAAGTTAAGGGCAGATTCTTTCACAACTCCGGTCAACTTGTCTGGTCGGTCCGTTCTGCGCAAGCCGCTTACTTGCCGCGTCGGATCCCGCGACGCGAGGAGCGTCGCCCCGTCGTCAGCTCCGAGACGATCCCGTCGATCACAGCGAGGCCGAAGGAGATCTTTTTGAAGAACGACGCGTTGTGCGGCACGAGCACGAAGCGCGGATGCTTCGACCAGAGCGCGCGGAGTTTCCGGTCGAGCGCGACGGCTTGCTGGATGGATTCGTTGCGGATGGGATTGCCGCCTTCTATGCCCATTCCGCCGGCCGCCGCCGTCTCGAAGAAAATCACGGCGTCGTAGCGCGCCAGCTCGCTTTCCATCGTGCTGCCAACTGCGCCGAAGAAGTGATGCGGCTCGTCCGGCCAATACGCCGCGCCGTCCACCGTGCCGCGATCGCACAGGAGGATTCGCCCCGGGAACAACGCAGCTTGGGCGTCCTCCAGATTGCGTTGCACATGATAGACAGCGCGCTGCACGGCATGGACGGCGAGCTCGGTATTGGCTCGTGGAAAGCCGCCCGTGAACAGGAGCGTCGCCGCCTCAGGCACGATGACGACACGTTCACCGATCTCGCGGCGGAACAGATCAGCGGCAGTGGTCTTGCCACCGCCAGGGCCGCCGGTGAGGACGATGCGGCAGCGGCCGTTTGCGTTCGCGGGCAGGAGTCGCTTTGATTTCATGGAGCCTCAGTT
>CAMCCU010000189.1 GCA_945872975.1 Pedosphaera parvula Ellin514 | reverse complement strand
GCTGGCGTCGCCGCCAGGCCTGAGCCCGCTTGGGTTGGATCACGGCCGCCGCTGCGCCGAGGTATTCGCTGACGTGCCAGAAGTCCAGCAGGTAGCGGCCCTGCCCGCCGAAATCCCTATGTCGAGGCGCAGACCGTGCCGGACTTCCTAAACCTCGCGCAACGGATCGAGGGAATTGCGCGCGTCGCGCCAGCAGGATACGAGACCATCGTCAAAACCATCGCGCCGCAAAGCGATTACTGGCCGCTGCCGTGGTATCTGCGCCGGTTCCAGCACCTCGGCTGGTACGAGAAACTTCCTGAAGATCCCTTCGCGCCCATCGTCGTGGTCTCGGCAAAGCTGAACGCGCGCCTGGACGAAAAGTCGGACAAGAAGTGGATCATGGCCGGGTATTCAGAGCTGCGCCCGGGAAACTTTTTCGAGCTCTACGTCGAGCTGGAGCTTTGGAAGAAGTATGTCGAGACGCTGCCGCGCAGCAGCGAGTGAAGAAGACGGAGCGTTCGGTGAGTTGAACGGCGGGTGTGTGGCAGTCGGTTCAAGTCAACTCACGGAGCGTACGTCTGAATCTCACCGTCCTTGTCCCAGGTTTCTTGATGCCCCCGTGTCGAGCCGCCGATTTTCCAAGCGTCACCGACCTTGACCATCGTCTGGATCATGAACGGTGGCACCTCGTGTTGCTGCCCCGGGAACGGGTCTGCATCCATCTTCACTTTGAGTTCCACTTTTTCGTCCGACAAGAGTTTCTTGGCCACGACTTGAAAGCCTTTGAAGAGCGGTGCCATGACTTTCCGACGAGCCTCAAAGCCCTCACGGCCTTTGGTATCCTTTGCTTCGCTGGCGAGTTCTTCCGGGGCAAGACCTTCGTTCACCTGTTCGTAACTGGCTTTCATCATTGCCCAAGTAATCGTCTGAAGAGCCGCTTCCGGGGTTGCATAGCCGACGTGTGCGAGTTGGTCCTTCGTGATGTAGGCACCGGGTGGAGCGATGGCGGACTCCACAGGCTTCCCGCCTGCGGGTTGCTGGCGAACCTGTGTCTTTTGTGGTTCAAGCTGCCGGCGCATCTGGCCAACTTCGCCCCGCAATCGAAGCAGTTCCGCCTGATCCTTCCGCAAGCGTTCGAGTTCGGCCTTCGTTGACTGTTCAGCAGCCAAGGCGGCATCGCGTTCGCTGGCTGTGCTCTCGCGCAGCGCCAACAGATTTTGGCTTTCGGTGCGCAGCCGATTGGTTTCACGTTGTTGTACGAGATATGTGGCTGTTCCAGTGCCGAGAGCAGCGGCCAAAATGGCGCCGACGGATTTGATGTTGATCCAGTTCATGATGGTGTGAGTTGCGATGGTTGCGGTGGTGGCGAGAGATATTCCAGCAAGCGCGGCGGTTGAAATCGTGACAGCCAGTCCGACGGGCGCGGCATGGACCGCATTGGCCGAGATGACGACGACAAGTCCGCTCGTGCCGACGGTGACGCCGCGTTTGGCGAAGAATTCGCGCAGGCGTTCGACGGCGCGGCCTAAGCGCTTTTGCGCGGCGTTCTCGCTCGTACCGAGGGTTGCGCCGACTTCGCGGAGAGATTTGTTCTCGAAGTAACGCAGCAGGACGGCGGCGCGGTCGGTGTCGTCGAGCGCGTGCATGGCTTCGTCGAGCAGAGGTTCGATGTGCGTCCAGTCGGCGGCGGTGGCGTTCATGGCATTCATCTCGGTGGCGATTTGTTCGCGCAACTGGCGGCTCGCTTCGCGGCGCACGACATCGATGGCGGTGCGGCGCGTGACTTGATAGAGCCACGCGGTCAAAATGGTGTCGGGCTTCAGCCGGGCGGCACTGCGCGCCAGATCGATGAAGGCGGACTGGGTAACTTCCTCGGCGAGTTGCGGCGAGCGGACCTGGCGCAGCGCAGCGGAATAGACCAGGCCGAGATGGCGCCGGACGAGTTCGGCGAAGGCGTCCTCGGCGTGGTGCCGGGTGTAGCGCGCGAGGAGTTCCAGGTCGGTGTCGCTCATGTCTGGAAGCCTATCGGAGCCGACCCCCGAAATCCGCCATGGAATTTGAAAGTAACGAATTCAATCGCCAGTTTCTAACCTTGACGCCTCCAAGGCTCAGGAGTGCAATCGCGACGATGACACCACAGCCCTTCCACATCACTCGCCGACGTTTTCTCACCACCACCGCTGCCATCACCGCCGCCACGGGCGTGCCCGGATGGTTCCTCGAACTCGAAGAGGCGCAAGCTGCCCAGCCCAAGGCGCTCGGGCCGAATGACCGTCCCGGGATCGCGCTCGTCGGTTGCGGCGGTCAGGGCCGTGGCGACTGCTCCGGCGCTGCCGCCCATGCCGATGTGCTTGCGGTGTGTGACGTGGACGACAGCCATGCAGAGGCTGCCGCCAAGCAATTCACCAAGAACGGCAAGGTGCCGGACAAGTTCAAAGATTTCCGCAAGCTCATGGAGCGCGATGACATTCACGCCATCATCACCGGCACGCCCGATCACTGGCACACGTTCGTTAATCTGTGTGCGGTCAAAGCTGGCAAGGATGTTTACAGCGAGAAGCCACTGACACTCACCATCGACGAAGGCAAACGCCTCGTGAAAGCAGTGCGCGACAATAAGCGCATCCTCCAAGTCGGCAGCCAGCAGCGCAGCGATCGCAACTTCCGTCTCGCCTGCGAACTGGTCCGCAACGGTCGCATCGGCAAGCTCCAGCACATGATCGTCGGCCTGCCCACGGGACCGGTCGGCGGGCCCTTTCCTGAATTGCCGATCCCCGAAGGACTGAATTGGGATGCCTGGGTTGGTCAGGCGCCGATGATGCCATACAAGGGGAAGAACTGTCACGGCGACTTCCGGTATTGGTATCCATTCAGCGGCGGCATGATGACCGACTGGGGCGCGCACCATAACGACATCGCCCAGTGGGGTAACGGCACTGAACGAAGCGGCCCGGTGGAGATCGCCGGCAAGTCTCTCAAGGAGATGGTGCCCGGAGGTTATACTGCGGCCTCGAAGTATCAGGTGGATTGCAAATACGCCAACGGTGTCACCATGACCATCGTGGATGAGAGCACCGTGACGGATCGGAACGTGGTGGGCGAAGGCAAAAGGACGCCGAACGGCGTGCAGTTCCTCGGAACGGACGGCTGGATCTTCGTGGCCCGCGGCTCCATCAAGGCCAGCAACGAAGAGCTGTTGCAGACGCCGCTGCCGGAAAGCGCGATCAAGCTCTACAAGAGCGGCAACCACATGGGGAACTTCTTCGAGTGCATGCGGAGTCGCAAGGATCCGATCTGCGACGTGGAGATCGGCCATCGTTCCATCAGCGTGGCCCACCTGGGTGTCATCTCGATCCGCATGGGACAGTCACTCAAGTGGAATCCCGAGAAGGAAGTCTTCACCGGCGCGAATGCCAGGGAAGCCAACCAGTGGCTCTCCCGCGAACAGCGCAAGCCCTACGATTATAGCTTCATCGCCTGAGCGGCTGATTGGAGTTCAAGCCCTCGTCCTGCTCTGCGGGGCGAGGGTTTCTTGCTGCCGTGAACAAAGTCAGGTCGCGTAAACGAAGAACTTGTACCAACAGAAGTTCCAGACCAGGCCGACCGAAACCGCCAGCACTTTGCAGGTATTGCGAGAGACCATGTCATCGTTCAGCCGATGGTTGAGGCGCAGTTTGCCAACGATGAACAAAGCGACGTTGACCGGCCACTTCCACACGTAGGTTGTGAGATAGAGGATCACGTTTTGCAGCACGAACGCGGAAAAAGCGGTGGTCGCCAGAAAGCGGCCGGCCCGGCCCAGCCAATCTTGTCCACCGGGATTGAATACGATGAACCAGTTCGCCAGGAAAGCCCAGGCCATCGCCACCGATACGGAAACAATGTTCGCGGGGATTCGTCTCCAACCCACCACTGGCCGGGTCAACAGGTTGAAGATGCCAAAATCAACGGCGGTCGTGATGACCCCGACGACGCAGAACAGCAGGAACTGTTTGGTGGGCGACATTTCAAATCATCCTGCCAGCTCGAAGCTGACCAGAGGCTGCCAACACAATCCTGCGACCAGCGAAATTACTTCCGCAGAGTCGCAGGGCGTTTGATGTATTGCTTCCATATCCAAGCAGTTGTTCCCAACGGTGAACGCCGCAACCATGCGCAGAACGAATTGCTGGGAGCAATCTTCGCGTGGCTTTTGCTCTCCTGCAGTCGGAACAAGGGCCGGGCCGTATTGAAGAGCAGGCGACTCTCGCAGCAGACTCACCACTTCATGCCAGAGCCTGCGATACAGCACGAAGCAGTGCCTCCAGCTCGACAGGCTTGAACAGCCGCTCAACGGGCTTTCCGTCACTGGCTGATCCCTCGTTAGATTCCCCGTCACCGCTCAGGACAATCACTGGCAGATCAGCTCGTGTCTCGCGAATGGTAGCAATCGCCCGCGCTCCATCCATGACTGGCATCGATTGGTCGGTGATGAGCAACATCACCTCGGCGGAATGCTCTCTGAATTGTGATACCGCCTCCGCACCATTGGCGGCGGCGAGCACGCGGTAGCCATGATCCTCCAGGCTTCGGCGCAGCAGTTCACGCACGCCCTCTTCATCATCGGCAATCAAGATGAGCTGACCCCGGCCGCGCGGCGCTTCGACGGCGCTGGTCGCCGCTTCAAATGCCACCTCAGAAAGGCGCGGCAGATAAACCTCGAACGTCGTGCCGTCACCCACCTGGCTCTGGACAGAGAAGAAGCCCTCGTGCGCCTTCACAATGCGCGTGCTCGTGGAAAGCCCCAGCCCGGTCCCCTTCCCCTCCGGCTTCGTCGTGAAGAACGGCTCGAAGATTTTCGCCGTCACCTCTGGCGGCATACCCGATCCCGTGTCGCTGACCATCAACACCACGAAATCTCCCGGTCGCCCGTCTGGAATCGCCCGCGCCGCCACGTCATCCAGAGCCACGTTGTCAGCCGCAACAGACAACGAACCTCCCATCGCCATCGCATCACGCGCGTTCACGCACAAATTGAGCAGCACCTGGTGCAACTGCGTCGCGTTGCCGCGCACCGGCCAGAGATCCTCCGCCACCTGCGCGCTGACCGTGATATTCTGAGGGAATGTATCGCGCGCGAGCTTCTCCATCTCCTTCACGATCGGCCGCACATCCACGCGCTCGAAGTCGCCCTGCTTCCCACGCGCAAAGAGCAACACCTGTCGCACCATGTCCGCTCCACGACGCGTGCTGGACTCCATCAGCGACAGGATGCGTTTCGAGTTGTCGTCCTTCGCATCGCGTCGGAGCAACTGCGTTCCCATCAGGATCGGCGCGAGCGCGTTGTTCAAGTCATGGGCCATCCCACCCGCCAGCGCTCCCACCGCTTCCATCCGCTGCATCCGCATGGATTCCGCTTCGAGCTGCTTCTTCTCCGTCACATCAGAGCAAATGATCAGCAATCCCTTTGGCTCGCCCGCCTCGCCGCGCAGCAATGTCCAGCGGCTCTCCAAGGTCAGCATCGCGCCGGACCTCGCTCGCTGACGCAATTCGCCATTCCACTCGCCGCGCTCCATCGCAAGGCGGCGAGCATCAGTGGCTGGCGCATCAACAAAAACTTCCGTTGCACTTCCGTTCAACAACTCGTCCGCCGGCCAGCCGAACAGCCGTTCCGCGCTGGGATTCGCGTAACTGATCCGCCCGTCAAGACCGCGCACCAGAATGGCGTCGTGCGCCTTCTCGATGAGCGCCGCCTGTTCGCGAATCCGCGCATCCGCCACGCGCTTGGCGGCTTCCAGCCGGCGACGTGCGCGATACCATTCGACCGAATTGAAAAGCACCGAGCCGCCAAGGGCCACTGGCGTCTGAACCGCCACGATGATGAGCCACGGAAACCAGACGTTTGATTGGCGGAAAATAACTGCCGCCGCTGCGATGGTTACTCCCACTCCGGCCGCTGCGACTGCCGACGCGGGAATCGGCCGCAGCCAGATCAGGCCGGTCCCAAGCAGCAGGCCCGCCAGTCCGATCCACAACTCCAGCGTGCGTTCGTCAGGAGACCTCAACCAGTCGCCCCGCAGCAGATTCAACATCTCCGTCGCATGCACCTCGACACCTGGTATGAACAGATCCCGCTCGTCCCAAAAACTGAAGGGGCTGCGAAACTCGTCGCGACGTTCCTTGAACAGCCCTGCGATTGGCCGAGCACCCACGAAGACAATCTTGTCGCGGAACTCCGCTTCATCCACCTCACCGGGTCTGAGCACCTGGCTGAAGCTGCGGTGCGGAATAGAGAACGGCGGACCGTAATAATTCAGCCAGCGCGGCCGTGAAGCGCCCTTCACGATCGCGGGCGTATCAAGTCCGTAAACCCTGGCGGCAGCCAGCGTCAGGTTGGAGACAGGCTCGCCTGAGACGGACGCGGCGGTGTAATATTGCCGAACCACGAAGTCATCATCCGTCGCCACCTCGCCCAGCCCCCACGCGGCCGCAGCACGACGAAACTCATCCACCGGCGGGACCACTTTGGTGGTCCGGCCCCACGCCGTCTGACCACCATCGCTGCTCTCCGCCCGCAGCTCGCCAGCCAGAACGACCCGTCCGTGCGAGGTGATCGCATCGCGCAGTGCGTTGTTCGCGAGAACATTGGTGCCGACGCTGTCGAAGACCACATCGAAGACGACAACTCGCGCGCCCACAGCTTTCAATCGATGGACCAACTGCGCGTAAAGATCGCGCGGCCAAGGCTGGTTCGGATCCTGATGCTGATTCTCGTGCGACTGGATATCCAGGTACACGATCATCACAGGGCAATTGGTCGGCGGAGGAAGATTGAGGGCGAGCCACGCGAAGTAGCTGTCGTAGCTCGCACGCGTCAGCGCTGAACCGCGGGGCCGCGTGGAATCCAGCAGCATCGATCCGATCAGCGCACAGAAGACTCCCAGTGCGGTGCCGGCGATTAACTTGGAACGACGTGACGAGCGATCCGACATTCAGTTGCTGCTGACGTTATCGGCAGGATCGTGCCGGGACGAGCCTGAAGTCTGTTCAGAAGTTCAGACGCAGGCTGACCACAGCGGTTCGGCCGCGCGGGAGGGCGCTGTAGGAGTTGAGCGGGTTCAGGCGGTAATCCTGGTCCGTGACGTTTAGCAACCCGGCACGAATCTCGACGACGCGTCGCGGGAAGCGGTAACCAATCCAGACATTGTGCTGGAAGAAATCGTCACCCGGCCGCGCTGGCGTGTAACCAGAGTTGTGCTGGTAGTACCACAACGATTCCCACTGGCTGAAGAATCCGCACGTGTGCTGGTAGTTCAGCGAGAGCGAAACCTGATGCAGCAGCGAGCGCTCGCTTTGCTCCGCGAGGTTCAAATCCGTCGTGCCGTTCGGCAATTCCGGCAACCGCGTTTCCAATTGCGCCTCGCTCAGGCGATACCGTGCGCCAACAGAGAAGCCGTCGCCGAGCAACTGCGCGGCGTAGGCGGAAATGTTTCGCTCGCGGAACTCGAGCGTCTGCCGCGTGCTGCTCACCGCTCCAGGGAAAGGCGTCGGCAAGACGCCCGTGGTCACGCCAATTGTTCGATCACCGTCCGAGTGGAGCCACTCGGTTTCGATGCCGAAGAACGTGTCCCCGCCCAGCCGCTGATCGAAGCTGAGATTCGCCGTGTCGAACTTTGAACCCGGCATCAGACCCGCGCTCGATTCCGGCAGAAGACTGCGGAAGGACTGGTTGAAACCAGCGACCTGAGTTGGCTCCAGCCGCACGCTGTTGTCGAAGAACAAGCCACCGAGCGAACGCGTGTAGGCACCGCGCAACGTACCGCCTCGCCACGGCGTGAAAATGAATCCGGCCTTCGGTGCGAGCAGGTCACGGGTGTCGTCGCCGGAAGTGAGCGGAAGGAAGTCGGTGTTTCGCGGGAAGGTCAGATGATCGTAGCTGAAACCGCCGATCAAACGCAGCGGCTCGAAAAGCTGCCAGTGATAGTAGAGATAGCCATTCGCGCGGCGGAGCGACTCTTCGGTTTGGTCGGAGGAGATGACCCCCGTCAGCGTGCGCGACAAGACCGCGTCGGAATCGACCGTGCCAGACTGCACCCGTCCGCCCGCCACCACCGTTGTGCGTTCGCCCTGCCAGATTTGTTGAAGCTCCGCCGAGTAGAGCGTGAAGTCGCTGTTAAGTCGCGCGCCGTAGCCGCCCGCTGGCGTCGAGATGCGGGTCGCGTTCGCCACGCTTGGTTGCAGGTGGAAAACATCGACACCTTGATCGCGCAGCTCGAAGGAATCCGTCAGGCGGGACACGAGCAGCAGCGTGTGGTTCGCCGGTGACCACGCGCGATGCCAGCCCGCGAAGAGATTCGGCGCCTGTTCCTCGCTCACGCGGCGGACGGAACTCGCTTCCGCCGGATCGTAGTGACGCGAAACATCGCCCGCGTCGCCATTGCTGAAGCTCGCCTGGAAGTAGAGTTCATCGCGTTCGTTGAGGCGCTGCTTCATCTGAAGCGAGATGTCGAGGCGCTCGCTCCAGTCGTTGATCTCCTGGCCGTGCTGCGAGCTGTAGGCCGTGTCGAGCGCGTAGCTGAAGCCGTCGAGCGAACCGAACAACGTCGCGAGCTGCTGCCAGTCGCCCGAGCTGCGATACTGGGTGAACGTGCTCACTCCGACGGGACGCGGATCAAAGAACTGCAGGTGCTCCTGTTGTGAGAGCAGCTGCGAGAGATTTCCGGCACCAGCAGGTGCGAGCAGGTTCGCGACGAGCAATTCGCTGAAGCGCGTGCTCTCGTAGCGAAGGTCGAAACGGTTCGGATTCTCCAGCGCCTGATAGCTGTTCGCGAGAAAGAGGTGGCTGGAGAAGTTCGCGTAGTCCTCGTTCACCGCGCGGGCGGCGGAGCGAAGACTGACTTCCTGCAATCCAGCGTCGGCATAAACAGCGGCGAGGTTTGCGCTGCGCACGGCGCGGTCGCGATCCAGGCCGAGTCGCGAGCGGAAGAGACGGCGATTGTCGTTCAAGTCAGTCGAGCGTTCCAGTTCGCGGACGGCGAGGTTCGGGCGGTTCTGCTGCCATTGATGAAGCGCAGAGTAAAGCCACGCCGTCGGATCGCCCGGATCGAGCTCCTTGCCCAAGCGAAAATCTTTCTCGGCCAGCTTTGTCTCGCCGGCGGCGCTGAACGCTTTGCCGAGATAGGAACGCATCACGGCGCGGCGCGGTTCCAATGCGGCAGCAGTCTGGATGGATTTGAGCGCCGCCTCGCGTTGATGGAGTTGAAGCTGCGCAAGGCCGCGACCGAGCCAGGCGTTGCCGAGGGCGGCGTCGAGGGCTATGGCCTGTTCGAAGGCGATGAGCGCGGCGAGGGGATCGTGATCATCCAGCAGCATGAACCCATGCAAGGCGGGGACCTGGGCAAGGCGGGGGGAAAGTTCAAGCGCGCGCCGCAGGGCTTCGCGGGCTTCACGGCGGTGTTCGAGCATCATCTCCAGTTCCGCGAACCGCACATGAGCGAAGCCAAATTCAGGCGCAAGGCTGGCGGCTTGTTGCGCGGCGGCGAGGGCGGCGTGCAGTCGGAACTGCGATTGCAGGGTGTAGGAGCGCGCGAGCCATTCGCTGGCGGTGTGACCGGGCGCGGGGAGTTCGTTGG
>CAMCCU010000188.1 GCA_945872975.1 Pedosphaera parvula Ellin514 | reverse complement strand
AGCCCTTTGAAAGGGGCAGGGTGAGACCTATGTTTTTGCCTCGCGCAGCGCTTCTACTCTCGCTCCTTCTTTCACCGGCAATCATTGTCGCTCACGACAGCCCGGAGCATGTGATTGAAATTCTGACTGCGCGCATGGAGACCGTCGGTGAACGTCCGGACTTGCTCTGGCGGCGGGCGACGGAGCATCGGGCTTTGGCGGATCATGCGGCGGCGGCGAGGGATCTCAAACGCGCCATCAAGTTGCGAGGTGATTATCTTCCCGCCCTGATCGATCTCAGCCGTGTACGGTTGGCTCAAGGGCGGCGGAACGAGGCGTTGCGCACAATTGAGCGTGCGATGAGCCTGGTGAGCGATGAGGCTTCGCGTGCTCCGCTGCGGATGATCAAGGCGGAGATCTTTGCCGATTCAGGGAACCCGACCGCCGCCTTGGGCGAGTGCGATCGTGCCCTGGCTGGATCGGGTGGAGCCGAGCTGGATTGGTATCTCACCCGCAGCCAGATCCAGTGCCGGCTCGGGCGATACGCTGAGGCGGCGGAGGGTTTGCAGCGAGGGTTTGAGCTCACCGGCAGCGCGGTGCTGGAGGTGGAGTCCATCGACGCGATGATCGACGCGGCCCAGTATGAAACGGCATTGATCAAGGTGGAGGCGGCCCTCGCAGAGACGCGCTGGCAGGGTTCATGGCTGGTCCGTCGGGCGCGCATCCGGTTGGGGACGGGCGAGGTTGCTGCGGGGCATCAGGATCTTGCGGCTGCCATTGTGGAGATGAATCGCCGTCTCAATCCCGCCCATCCCGAGTCCGGACTGCTTTCCGAACGCGGCTTTGCCTATGCGTTGCTCGGGGATTTGGCGCTCGCGAAGCGCGACCTGGCGTCCGCGAAACGGCGTGGCGCCGAGCCTGTGAGCCTGCGGCGGCTCGAACTGGCGCTCGCCTCCCAGCGATAAACGCTGCCGCTTGTTTCCCGGTCGCGTTCGGACAGGTAAAGCTACGGTGACACGAGCGTGACGGGAGGGTGTTTGGCGGACGGCTGGGCTGTCGTCAATATACATGACTTGAGAGGCCGGCGAAATGAGCGATACTCTCGCCCAATCACGCACCAACTGTCTGTTGCAATATTTGCCGTATCGAAATCAGTCGTCCGAACCTAGCCAACCCAATCCGCTTATGAAAATCCTGAATCGAATCCTCGCCGCTTCCTTGCTGGTCGCCGGCATTTCCCTGCCGGCTCTCGGCGCGGAAAACGTCGTCATCAAGTTTAATGACGCCAGCGAATCCACCTTCGCCCGCTGGTGGGGCGGTGCCGTCCAGACCTATGAGCACGACGCCGCGGTCGATGCGGATAGCGACGCGTCCTCTGGTGCGCAGAAGATCATTGTGAACTACGACCTGGCGGCTTATGGCGGAGACAACCAGTTCGCGGCTTTTCGTAATTTCGCCGCGACCATTGATGCGCGCGACTACACCAATCTGACGTTCGACGTTCGCTTTGACCCAGCCTCTCCGTCGCGTGCGGGTGGTGACTATGGCTGGCTTGAGTTTGGCCTGGGGCCGACAGATTTCTCGCAGATCCAGTTGGGCGCGTTGGGTGTTCCCGTCAGCCAGGGTGGCTGGTATCGCATCAGCGTCCCGCTCGACAAGACCGTTGCTAAAATGGACTCCATCGGTCGCTTTTGGGTGAAGATTTGGTCCGGTGGCGGCGACGGCTTTACGGGCACCACCACGCTTTGGGTGGACAACGTCACGCTGAATGCGAATCAGGATGTCGCTCCGCCGGCCCCGCCGACCGTGGCCATCGCGAAGGCGACGCCGGGCCTGCAACTCTTCGCCAGCCAGGCTGGTGCCCAGTATTCCCGTCAGAACATCTATACGGTGAACAGCACCGGGTATTCCTGGGTCGGAGCAGCTGATCCGGTTACATATTCGGTGACCCTCGCCAATTATCCCGACGCCTCCCACAGTGGTTTCCAGACGCATATTTTCCTCGTGCCTGGATCGGGTATTCCGACTTTTGAGAACAGCGTGGACTACAACCGGCCGAACGTCATCTTCCTCGACATCAGCAACGGTGCGGACGGGACGGCCTATGCGTCCTTCCGTTACAAGACGAACCAACCCAACGGCAACGGCATGATCTACGGCGCGGGCACCTTGGGTGGTGTCGGCTCGCCGACGCCGAACGGAACGTGGAGCCTCACCTTTAGCGGCAACACTGCCATCACGCTCACCTCGCCGAGCGGCGCGACCACGAGCCTCGAATTGCCGGCGGATGCGGCGGCGCTGTTTGCGGATCCTCTCCACGTTTACGTCGGGGCACAGCCCAACCAGCTCGGGAACATCGGGCAATCGGTCACCGTTACTCGCGTTCAAATCACTGGCGTCGCGACACCCATCGATGACACCTTTTCCGCCGGCGCGTTGGACACTGCCGTCTGGCGGGTTTCCGCTGGAGACGCGGCTGGGGTTCTCACCGTGCCGACGGGTTATACCTACTGGTTGAACTGGTCGCTGCCGGATGACGGATTCACCTTCGAATACATCACGGGCGATGTCGTCAACGGCGTCTGGCAATCGGCTCCGGGCCTTTCCACGCCCTTGCAAGTGGGCAGCCGTCGATGGTCCTTGATTCCCTCCTCCCTGGAGCCTTTCCCGGGCGAAGGTTTCTTCTACCGCATGGCCAAACCGGCCCCGGCCGCCCAGTGAACGGCTGGAAATGTTGGAGAGACGGGCTCCGCGAGCGCCCTCCTGAACGCAGCATCGACTGAGAATCACCCCCGGGGCAGGGCCAACCTGCTCCGGGGTTTTGTTTTCAACGCTGGTTCATCCGCCGGTCACCCGTGTCCTGATGTTTACAACGGTTCAATCCTCCTTACCCTCTGGCTCATGCCGATCTTCTACGAATGCCAGCGTTGCACCGCCTGTTGCCGGTGGCCGGGCGACGTCCGTGTGAGCGACGAGGAGATTCGGCGACTGGCTGACTTCGTGTCCTTGACCGAAGGCGAGTTCATCCAGCGCTTTACCCGGCTGACGCGCGATCGCCGCGGGCTTTCTCTGGTCGAGAAGACCAACGGCGAGTGCCAGTTCTTGGAGAGTGGCAATTGCTCCGTGCAGTCCGTAAAACCCCAACAATGCCGCGACTTTCCGAATCTCTGGCGATTCCCCGGCTTCGAAAAGACCTGCCACGCCAAGCCTCACCCCGTCGATGCAGAACGGTATGTCGCACTCGTCACCCAGGCGACGGGCCGGCCGGAGGAGTATGTCCGGCTCCATCCCTCAGCCCGGTGACGTTGCGGTTGCTTGGATCAGAGTCGTTGTCTGGGCTGATTCTTCGTCGATTTATACGTGGAGCGCGTGCGGTTCCCGAAAAGTTTCAGAAAATGAAATTGCTTTTCTCGCGAAAAAATGGTTTTATAGGCTTATCTCAGAAATCCAAACGCCTACGTAATTCTGTGCCGTCATTGGGCACTTGTTGTGTTCACACAGTGATGCGGGAAGGTGTATCGAAAAACGAAAGGTCTGTATGCGTCTTGCATGTCGATTAATTCAGAAGTGCCTCCTTCTGGCCGCAGCCGTGGTGCTGCCCCTTGCCGCCAAAGCTCAAACTGTCCAGTTGCTTACCGTCAATCAGTCAACTTGGAGTTATCAGACCAACAAAGTTGATCCCGCTTACGTCCCTGCGGATGCTTGGACGGCCCCTGAGTTTAATGACAGCACTTGGCCGACCGGGAAAGGCTTGTTCGGAACCGAGCCTGGCATCGCAGCGTACGCGCCGTGGGTTATCCAAACCCCCATCGTTCCTCCCCAGGCCGGTGCTGGCGTGATTTCTTCTTACTTCCGCACCCGCTTCAATTGGAGCGGCAGCGCTGACAACGTCGTGCTGCAGTTCACCAATTACATGGATGACGGCATTCTTGTCTTCTTGAACGGCGTGGAACTGTTCTCCTTCAACGTGCCTGCAGAACGCCCGCTGCCATGGAATACCCTTGCCTTGCCGGCGGCTGCGAATCCGCTCGGCGAAGGTGTTCCCTTCATTACCAACGTGATTCCTGCGAATCTCGTTGTCGGAGAGAACGTCATCGCGGTGGTTCTGCACCAGCAAGGTAATGGCACCAGCGACGACGTCTTCGGCATGTCGATGAAGGCGGTTCTGCCGGCCGCTCCGGTGGATCTCACCCCCAACCAGCCCACCAACCGCACGCTTCTCCAGTTCCGGAGTTCCGTCCTCACGGTTTCGGCGTCCGGCTCGCCGGCCCCGTCTTATCAGTGGTACGAGGATGGAAATGCCATTGCCGGTGCGAATAGTGCATCTCTGACGATCACCAATGAATTCCCGGATACCGTCACCAAGAACTACTACTGCAACGTGGCCAATGGTCTCGGCTCGTTTGATAGCCGTGTCGCAGCGGTCCTCTACACTGCGGACTCCGTGGCTCCAGCAGTCGTACGCGTGAATCAAGGTGGAGGTTTCGACACCGTGGTCATCACGTTTGACGAAGCAATCGCGAATGCTTCAGCGATCGATCCGTTCAATTTCGATGTGACGGATGGCATCAACGACCCGCTTGGAGTCACTTCTTCGACTCCCAGTGCAGACGGTAAGAGTGTAATCTTGGTATTGGGGTCGCCCATGCTGGAAAACACTCTCTACACGGCGAGTATTGGTGGGAGCGGTTTGACGGATGTGGCTGGAAATTCAATGTCACCGGTCGACGTCCAGTTCAGATCCTGGATTACTACGGGTGACTGCGGCGGTGTTTTGTTCGAGCGCTACACGGGGCTGAGCGGAGGCAATGTCATCACCACGCTGACTGGTAACCCGAAGTACCCGAATTCTCCTGACATCGTGACGCGGCTTCCGTCCTTTGCGGCTGGCACGGGCGCTGGCGATAACTTCGGCGACAACTACGGCGGGCGCTTGCGTGCCTTGTTCATCCCGACCGAGACGGCCAACTATATCTTCTACATCTCGGCGGACGACGCCTCCCAGCTCTTCATCAATCCCAATGGCCCCAGCCCCGCTGGAAAAGTTCTGGTCCAGGAGGAGGCGGGATGCTGCGGCGCCTATACCGCTAATGCCACCGCGCCCATCGCAATGACGGCGGGCATGGCTTACTACATGGAAGCCATCTACCAGGAAGGTGGCGGCGGGGACTACTGCTACGTGGCAGTCCGGAAGCAGGGTGAAGCCGCGCCTGTCGGTCGTTCAGAGCTGGATGCGATTCCGGGCTCATTGCTCGGCTCACCAGCCGCCCCGGCCAATGTGGCAGGAACCGTCGCCATCACCACGCAGCCAGCCAACCAAACGGCGGTTCCGAATACCACGGCTACGTTCTCCGTTGGTGCCAGCCCCGATGCGCTGCTGTGCTACCAATGGTTCCGCGACGGTGTCGCCATCCCCAACGCTGTGAATTCACAATACAGCCTGGTGGTCCAGAACACCGACAATGGAGCTAAATTCAGCGTGGTCGTCTCGATCCTTGCAGGAAATACCGTCACCAGCGGCGAGGCCACTCTCACCGTGGCTGCTGACACCATCCAGCCCACCGTGCTCTCGGTCGGGGCAAATGCGGCCGGCACACAAATCACGGTTACCTACAGCGAACCCATGGATCCGACGTCCGCAGCTAGTGCGGCCAACTACACCGTCGGCGGTGCGGCCCCGGCTTCCGTGACGCTGAATGGATCAGGCACGGTGGCCACCTTGGTTCTGGCGTCTCCGCTCGCAACCGGTGGATGCACGCTCAGCGAAGTGCGCATCTCGGGTGTCAAGGACACTGCGCCCGTGGGCAACCTCGTCAACCCGAACCCGACCACTGTTTCGTTGAGCTCACCGTTCATCGAAATATTGGCGCTCGGAGCGACGTGGAAGTATGACGACTCCGGCGCAGACCTCGGCACAGCATGGAGTGCCACGGCATTCAATGACAGCGCGTGGTTGTCGGGCCCGGCACCGTTCGGATTCGAGACAGCCCTCCCGGCTGCCCAGATTCCGGTTATTGCTACGCCGATTTCCGAAGTTTCCAAGGCCAACACGGCATACTTCCGCACCCGCTTCAATCTGGGCGTCAATCCCGCCACGATTGCGGTCCTCCAACTGAACGCGGTCGTCGATGATGCTGCGGTGTTCTACATCAACGGTGTCGAAGCAGGTCGCCTTCGTATGCCGGCCGCTCCGGCTGTCATTACCGCCGCTACACCGGCTACCGGAGGTAGCCCGGAACCGGCCAATGGTGATCACACGTTTGAAGCCATCACCATTGCCAAGACAGCCCTGGTCGCTGGAGACAATGTGCTGGCGGTCGAACTCCACGCCGCCGCCGCTAGTTCCGACTCTATCTTCGGCGCTTCGATCCGGATCGTGCTCTGCGTGCCGACTCTGGTCGTTGAGCGTGTTGGATCACAGGTCAAGCTCACTTGGGGTGATGCGGCCTACCGCCTCGAGAAAGCCCCGGCAGTGACTGGCCCGTGGACCTCGCAGGCTGGTGCAAGTGGTGTGAGCGTTCCTGCTTCGCCGGACAACGCCTTCTTCCGCCTTGTGAATCCGTAAGGGTTCGACGCTCGGAAGAGCAAAATCACGGTCCGCCACGCGGGCTTTGTTAGTAACACGCATTGAGACCGGGGTTCTTACCCCGGTCTCTTTGCGTTTATGGAGCCGTCAGCGCAGCATCCTCCCTGCAACCCGGCGGGGCTGAGTGTCCCATGATGAGGTCGGCACCATAGGTTCTCCACTCGGCGAGGCAGGTCGGGATTTCCCTTTTGCGCTGCGCACCTCCCTGACCTAAGCTCCGTTTCATCTCATGACGAGAACGCTTTGTGCCGCTGCGCTGGTGCTGGGATTGGTTTCCTGCACGAGCGAGACGCCGAAAACTCAACTGAAGACTGCCGTGCCCACCAATTCGCCTCACGCCCACGCGCACACCAATCGCCTTGCGCGCGAGAAATCGCCCTACCTCCTCCAGCATCAGCACAATCCCGTGGACTGGTTCGCGTGGGGCGAGGAGGCATTTGCCAAGGCGCGACGCGAGGACAAACCGATCTTCCTCAGCATCGGATATTCGACGTGCCACTGGTGCCACGTGATGGAGCGCGAATCGTTCGAGAAGGAGGAGCTGGCTGAGTTTCTCAACGCGCACTTTGTTAGCATCAAGGTGGACCGCGAAGAGCGCCCTGACGTGGACAAGATCTACATGACGTTCGTGCAGTCGATGACCGGTTCCGGCGGATGGCCGCTCAATGTATTCCTCGCGCCGGACTTGAAGCCGTTCTACGGCGGCACCTATTGGCCGCCGGAAGCGAAGTATGGACGCCCGAGTTTCCTCCAGGTGCTCGGACAGATTCACAGCGCGTGGGTGAGCAAGCGCGAGCAGATCACGGGTTCGTCGGTAAACCTGCATCAGAAACTCATCGAGCTGACGGGTCGTTCGTCGGGCGGTGGTGTGACGCTGGAGCCCAGTATCGTGAGCCACGCCGGGAATGAATTGAAGCAAGGTTACGATTGGAAAAATGGCGGCTGGGGCGGTGCGCCGAAGTTTCCTTCGCCGAGCCACCCGCTCTTTGTGCTGCGCCATGGCGTGCGCGTGAAGGATGCCGACGCGGTGAAGATGGTTCTCCACATGTGCGAACGCATGGCGGCGGGCGGCATCTACGATCAGATCGGCGGCGGCTTCTCGCGCTACTCGGTGGATGCGCAATGGCTCGTGCCGCATTTTGAGAAGATGCTTTACGACAACGCGCAGTTGCTCGGGCTGTACCTCGACGCGTATCTCGTCAGCGGCGAGCAGCGTTACGCGGACGTCGCGCGCGACATCATCCGCTATCTGCTGCGAGACATGACGCATCCGGACGGCGGGTTCTATTCGGCGGAAGACGCCGACAGCGAACGCAAGGAAGGGAAGTTCTATTGCTGGACGCTGGACGAGATGACGAAGCTGCTTACGCCCGATGAGCTCAAGGTCGCGGTGCGCGTCTATGGCGTGACGGAGAAAGGCAACTTCGAGGACCATAGCGATCCGGAGCCGCTCAAGAATCAGAACGTCCTCAGCTTGGTGAACACGAATTTCGCGGCGGGCGAAGAGGTGTTGCTGACGTCGGCGAAAGCGAAGCTCTTCGCAGTGCGCTCGAAACGGGTGCGACCGCATCTGGATGACAAGATTCTCTCGTCCTGGAATGGCTTGATGCTTGGCGCGCTGGCGCGGGCGGGCGTGGTGCTGGGCGACGACACGTATCTCAAAGCCGCCGGGCGCAACCTGGCTTTTCTGCAGGCGAAGCTGTGGGATGCGAAGACGAAGACGCTCTATCACCGTTGGCGTGACGGCGAGCGCGACGCAGCGCAGTTGGGGGAGGCTTACGCGTTCCTGTTGAGCGGCGTGCTGGAGCTGTATCAGGCGACGCTCGATCCGAAGCATCTGGATTTTGCCGTCGCGCTCGCGGAGTCAATGCTCGTGAAGTTCTACGACAAGGCGGAGGGCGGCTTCTGGCAGAGCGCGGAAGGCGCGACCGATTTGATTCTGCGCATCAAGGAAGATTACGACGGCGCGGAGCCGTCCGGGAATTCCGTGGCGATTCTTGCGCTGCTCAAGCTCGGCGCGATCACGGACCGGAAGGATTTTCGCGACGCGGCGGAGAAGAGTCTGAACTTGTTCGCTGACCGGCTGCAGAAGATGCCGCAGGCGGTGGGTTACATGCTCGTGGGCCTGGACTTTCTGCTGGATGAACCGAAGCGCGTGGTCATCGCGGGAGATGTGACGTCGGCGGAAGGGCGGGTGCTGTTGCGCGCGGCGCATGGTGTGTATCAGCCGAACAAAGTGGTGCTGGCTACGACGGGGTCCGTGGAGCCGTTCGCCAAGACGCTCCAGCCGAAGGACGGCAAGCCCACCGTGTATCTCTGCACCGGTAACGCCTGCCAGCCTCCGACGCATGATGCGGAGAAGGTGAAAGCGATGTTGAGGTAGCGAGCAGTGCCGCTTCCTGCGAGTTATTCGAGGCTGCGGGCTTTGAGTGACGGCATCCAAGCGCCGTAGCTGTCGTATCCACCGCAGTCGGTGTGGGGCCGGGGCGGCTTGTCATCTGGTTCATGAACGTCGGTTCATGGACTTGCTGAATGAAGCGTCAGTCCTGAAACAGACGCGTGGTCAGGTTGGCTTGCCGGTGCTCGTTGTCGCGCGACTCGCTCCAGTCGCTGCGCTGCACGCTACGAGTAACCCCCGATTTTGCTCTTTGCACGCGCCAGACTTTTGCTAGGTTGCCGCGCCATGAATTTGGAATTCGTAAAGATGAACGGTGCCGGGAATGACTTCATTCTGATCGATAATCGCGCCGTCAAAATCAAGCTCACCACCGAACAGGTCGTGCGCCTGTGCAATCGTCAGCGCGGTATCGGTGCGGATGGGCTGCTCCTCCTCATTCCAAATACTTCGGGCAAGGCCGATTGGTCCTGGGAGTTTTACAACAGTGACGGCTCGGTGGCGGATATGTGCGGCAATGGCGCGCGCTGCTTCGCGCGGTTCGTGCAGAGCGTCGCTGGCGCAAAGGACAGAACCACGTTCGAGACCGGCGCGGGCATCATCGGCGCGACCTTCCATGGCGAGCGCGTGACCATCAATCTGACGACGCCCA
>CAMCCU010000187.1 GCA_945872975.1 Pedosphaera parvula Ellin514 | reverse complement strand
CCGTGCGTGAACACCGGCGAGGAGACGACGTTGTCGGTGAGCCCGGAGCATTCCCACAACAACGCGCCCGTCATGAGGTCGTAGCCGCGCACGCGTTTGGTGGCGCTGACGACAATCTGCGGCTTGCCTTCAAACTCGACGACGAGCGGTGTGGACCAGGAAGTCTTCTCATCACGCGCGACTTTCCAGAGCTGCTGGCCGGTGCGTTTGTTGAAGGCGTAAAGGAACGAGCTGCCCTCGTGGTCCCAATTCACGATGAGCGTGTCGCCATGCAACACGGGCGAGCTGCCTTCGCCATGCGAGTGAAGCGTCTGCATCTTGCCGAGATCCTTTTGCCACGTCACCATGCCATTCGTGTCGAGGCAGTAAAGCCCGCGAGAGCCGAAGAACGCGTAGATGAACTCGCCATCTGTCGTCGGCGAATTCGAAGCCTGGCTGCCCGTCGTGTGACCTCCCTCGTGCGGCCATTCCTCGCGCACGACGCGCTTCCACAGCACGCGCCCATCGGCCCGGCTCAGCGCCATCACCATGTATTGATGCCGATGCGTCACAGGCACGCTGTCATGCACGCCCGGCGCGGAATCATGCACGGCTTTCTGCGCCTCACCAATCGGCGCTGCCGCCATCACATACACACGGTCGTCGAAAACAATGGGTGAAGAATGTCCCTGACCTGGCAGCGCCACTTTCCAGCGCACGTTCTCTTTCTCGCTCCACTTGATAGGCGGGTTCGCGAGCGGTGCCACGCCGTTGGCTAGCGGCCCTCGCCACTGCGACCAGTAGCGCGACGAGTGAGGAGTTGGATCGTTGGTCGCCGCACCGAGCCAGCTCGGAGCTCCCAGCAGGCAGACCAGCAACATCAATGAACGGAACAGCGTTGAAGCAGTCACAGCGGAGGTGAAGCTACACGGAGCCAAAACGGTCCGCGACAATTCTTCAGCACAAAGTTTCCGGACGCATCCG
Source organism: Pedosphaera parvula Ellin514 (assembly GCA_945872975.1). GTDB lineage: Bacteria > Verrucomicrobiota > Verrucomicrobiia > Limisphaerales > JADJPG01 > JADJPG01. The sequence continues at coordinate 8,659 of CAMCCU010000187.1, read as the reverse complement.
CACATCCAACCCGGACAGTCACGTCCCTGAATAGTTCTTGCGAAATCATTCTCCTTCACTGAAATAGCGGCACCATCGTGAAGAGAGCTTTCTTAGCTTCGAGTTTCATTTTGTTATCCGTGCTGTGCGCCTTCTCCCAGCTCACGCTGGCGGACGTGCAGACGGTCCTCGCCCAGGCGGTGACGCGCGCGATCGCCCTCTCCAGCAGCCAGCTCAAGAGCAATGCCGTCATCGCCGTGACGGATCGCGAGGGCTGGGTGCTCGGAGTCTGGTCGCTTCAGACCAACAGTCCGACCGCCACGGATCTCATCGGCAATGCCATCGCCAAGGCGGGCACCGCAGCTTTCTTAAGCAGCGACAACAATGCGTTCACCACCCGCACCGCCGGGTTCATCGTGCAACAACATTTCCCGCCCGGCGTGAAGAACAAGCCGCCCGGCCCGCTCGTGGGAGTAAATTTCTCGAACCTCGGCTTCTCCGACATCAACACGTTCAAAGCTCCTGGCAGCGTCATCGTGTTCAACAGCACGCCGGGGTTGTCGCTGGTCGCGCCGCCGCTGCCGATCACCGGCGGTCTGGCGGGAACGCCCGGCGGCGTGCCGCTCTACAAAGCCGGCCAACTCGTCGGCGGCATCGGCGTGGCCGGCGACGGTGATGGCGCAACGGATGTCACACCGCAAACCATCGCCAATGCGGATCAAGACGAGGACGTCGCACTCGCGGGACAAACTGGTTTCGCTCCCGCGAATGTCATCTTCGGCTCTCACGTTTTGATCGACGGCATCCGCGTCCCCTACGTCTCAAGCACGACGACGCTCGGCGCAGTGATTCCGTTCGCAAGCCTGCCGGGGACGAACGTCCCGCCCTTCATCGTGCAAGCGGCACCCGCGCCGTTCCCCTACCCTGTCGCGACGTTCGGCGGTGTCACGGGCCAGATTCGTCAGCCCATTGCGAACGACACTTCATCCACGCCGCTGCCGGGCAGCACGGCTCGGCTCTCGGCGATAGAGGTGACGAATATCATCGTAGCCGCTGCCAATCGCGCCCGCACGACACGCGCCGGCATTCGGTTGCCGCGCGGACAACGGACGGAAGTGTTCATCTCGGTGGTGAACAACCCGAACTCCAACGGCGTCGCGCCCACAGTGCTCGGGACATTTTGCACGTCATCGAACACGACGCGCTTCAGCTGGGACGTGGCCGTGCAGAAGGCGCGGACGGCAGTGTTCTTCTCGACGACGAACCGCGCGTATTCGGCCCGCACCGTCGGCTTTCTCGCGCAGAGCTTGTATCCGCCAGGCATCAACAACACGCAGCCCGGCTTGTTCTTCGGATTGCAGGAGCGCTTCTCCATCATCACCCCGACTCCTTTCGTCGCGACGAATCCGGTGAACGGCGCGGTGTTCACCACCGAGACGAACGTGAATCCGAATCTCCCGAACGGAGTCACAATTTTCCCCGGAGGCTTCCCGCTGTATCGCAACGGCGTTTTAGTGGGAGCGATCGGCGTGAGCGGCGACGGCATCGAGCAGGACGACATCATCGCGGCGAGTGGCGCGTCGGTCTTCCCCTCAGCGGAAGCCATCCGCGCGGACCGCACCCAGTATCGTGGAGCGCGCCTGCCCTACGCTAAGTTCCCGCGCAACCCGGCGCTGTGAACCGCTCCTCTGGTCGTTTTCAAAAACTCGCGGCGACCGTGATGACGAGGCTCAACCATCCAGAAGATCAGAGGCTGCCCACCGACGACAAATCACGGCGACGCCACGGAGCCGGGAATGATGACCATCACCCCACTGTCGATACTTCACGGGCCTGGCTCACGGAGCTGGAGGAGGTTTCAACAACGCAATCGCAATCCCGGCGCGCAACGGGCCGTCCAGAAATTCCGGGGACTCACACCACCTGCCCGAAGAGCTGTGACGAATATAGACGACGGTCCAAAACACTCACAATCGACGTGCTGGGGCAGGTATGCACGCCGGCACCAACTCGTCTCGCGTCATCGACATGCCGCTCAGCCCCCTCATCACCGCTTCACGCAATTCGAGTCGAGAAATCCAAAGGCGACTCGTTTCTGTAGTGGGCTGCCGAACGAGAGTTGCGTAACGTGCGTTCGATATGACGACAACAAACGATACGCATAGCAAAGTGGTTGGTTACGGCCTGTGGCTGGTGGGATTCACCGGCGCGCACCGCTTTTACTATGGACGCCCGATTACCGGAACGATCTGGTTTTTCACTTTGGGCCTGCTGGGAATCGGGTGGTTGATCGACCTGTTTCTGATCCCCGGCATGGATCGCAGTGCAGACCGCAGATACGTCGCCGGTGCCTTTGATTACTCTGTCGGATGGCTGCTCCTCGCGTTCCTCGGCATCTTCGGCGTCCACCGGTTCTACCTCCGAAAGTGGCTGACCGGCCTGCTCTATCTGGTCACGGGCGGCCTCCTCGGGATCGGCTATCTCTACGATCTTTGGACGTTCAATTCACAGATCAATGAAGCGAACGTCGGGCGCAAGTAGCAGTTCGATTCTTACTTTTTGCTCAGAGCGCCTTCCACCATCCCGCGAAATTGCGATTGAGACGCCTTGGCCAAGGTCACCGGACCCGTCAGGCGAATGAAGACATTGCCTTGCTCGCTCTCAATAATTCCACCCATCAACATCGTGTTCGGCTGCGGAGTCTTGGGGCCGCCAGGCATTCCGCTTTGGTAAGTGCCTTCCGCCTGGACGTAAGTGACTTTGCGCCCGCCCACGGTGATGTTTTCAACTTTTGAATTCAGCTTCTCCTTGGGCTCGGCGAACTGCGAGAGCCATCGGTCGATGTTGGCCTGCGTCGATCCGCCGCCGCCTTCGCCAAAGAAAAAGAAGATGACCTCGGCGCTCTCTTTCTTCGCGGCATCCGTGACTTTCATCTGCGCCTTCCGCATGACGGAGTTCACCTCGACCCATTGCCAATCCGCCGGCCTGCTGAAGGTAAACTCGCCGACCTTGAACGTCGCCGGTCCGTCCGCCGCCGTTAGCAGAGCAATCGAGCAAAGCCAGAATCCAAACACCAGAGAAACGCGTTGAAGCATGGGAACGTGTTAGACGACGGCAAAGGCATTGTCAAACATCGCCAAGGAATTGGTTCAAAGGTCAACGGGACCAAGCCTCCCAATCACGCGCACCAATGCTTGCGCCGAGGATCTGCGTACTTCTACTTCGCGGGAATCGCCTTCGACGGAGGCTCCGCAGGGAGCCCCTTCTCATGGACCTCCACGTTCAGCGAAGGCTCGCCAACCAAAGCGGGGGCGGTCGGTTTGGAAACCAACGCTTCCGCTCCCTTGCGGCCGGCGGCCTGGTACACGCCCTGCGCCGTCCACGAGAGACGCTGATTGATGGCCGCCTCGTCACGGAGCAGGGCAACTTGCGCGCGTAATGCCGTGAGGTCATTGAACTGGCGGAGAAGTTCGGATTTGTCCGCCTGAAGTTTTACCAACTCCTTCGAGAGCGAATCACGATCTCCCTCAGCGGCAGCGAGCTTGCGTCTGGCCTCCGCGATCTGAACGTTCAGCGCCTTGATGGATCCCGCCAGCTCATCGAGCCTTAATTGCAATCCATCCTTCTGCGTTTCAAGTTCGGCGATTCGCGCGGCGTTCTTGCCCGCCTCCTCCTGTTTGGCCTTCAATTCCGACTGGATGGACGCCAGGGCGGCAGCCGTCTGGCTGAGATTATTGGTCGCCGCCGCCAGCTCGGTGACTCTCGCTGTCAAATTACTTTGCAGATAAGCAGCCAATCTTGCCTCTTCGTCCGCCTTCATCCGGATCTCCCTCACTTCATTCGAGAATGAATTCATCCGGGTGGTGGCAGCGAGGACTTCCTTGCCATCCCGACCTTCCGGTCCGTAACGGATAACCAGTTGGGCCGCCAATGCCACGCACACGAGACTCAGGATAACCACGAGGGGTTTCATAACAGTTGATTACAAGTCAGGATTTCAAGTTGGACTTTTGGCGGCAGCAGGACATTGGAGCAGCTGTGTCTGCAACGCTCTCGGCCGCGACCGCCATCACCATTCCCCTTAGCTATGTCCATGCCAGCAATCTGGCTCAACGGCTGAAGTTCCATTCATCGCGCCCGTACCGGTTTGTGACCAAGTTCTGGGTTCGCTCATAAGGAACGCTGGCACACGCAGCCTTCGCCTGCCAAACCTCGACGAGAGCAGCTTTCACTGAGGCGCTGGAGAGCGTCAGTCGCGTGATGAACTCGTTGTGGGAACGGTGATCCCGGTAAGCCGGCTGGCGCGGCGGAGTCCGGAGAACCTTCTCGATAATGCTCAGGTCGAAATCAAGCAGGAACGTCCCGTGGAACAGGAGCCACTCGCGTTTGCGACGCTGGGCGTTGCCGGAAAACTTCAACTGACCCGTGGCGAGATCGGTGTGGCCTTCGATGCTCACTGGCCGGCCGAGCAAACGCGCGATGGCGTCGCGGTTGCGACTCATCACCCACTGGTTCGTGCCGGTGATGCTCTGAAGTTCCGGAACCTGATAGATGCGAAGTATGACCGAATAGTTCAAGCAGCCCGGACCTTGCACCACGGTGCCGCCGCCGCTGCAACGACGCAGGATCGGAACCCCTTGTTCGTGACAAACTTCCACGTTCGCTTCTTCGGCAACCTTGTTGGCATAGCCGAGAACAACGAAGTGGGACGGAGATTCCCAAAATCGCAGCACCGCCGACCCGCCCTGCTCTTCTGCGGCGTCCAGCAACGCCTCGTCGCAGGCGAGGTTTTCCGCCGGAGTCGGCAACGTCAGATCCAGCCAGGTCATTTCACGAGGTTTGTCATGTGTTCGACTGATACAACTCATTTGTTGCATTAGGGATCAGCAAATTCCGCCATAGCACTTGTTATTTAATTAGGCGCTCGTCTATCATTTAAGGCGTGACTGACAAAGTGAAATCGAAGAAGCACGACTCCGAAGTCCTGACCTCGCCGCTCGCTGAGATTGAAGATCTCGGCCGCGCCCTCTCGCCTGCACCTGACGAAACCCGCAAGTGGTTCAAGTCCCTCGAATTCGTCGTCGAAACAATCCTCCGCGATCAAAATCCCCAGCACGCGGCCTTCTTCCTCGACAGCCTTTCCAAGCGGCTGCGCGACGCCGGCATCAAGGTGCCCGCGACCACTTCCACGCCTTACTTCAACACCATCCCCGTCGCGGATGAGCCGCCCTACCCCGGCGATTGGCGCATCGAGACGCGCATCAAGTCCATCATCCGCTGGAACGCGATGGCAATGGTGGTGAATGCCAACCGCAAGCACGATGGCCTGGGCGGCCACATCTCCACTTACGCCTCTTCGGCGACGCTCTATGAAGTCGCCTACAACCATTTCTTCCGCGGCGGCGATGGCGATGGTCCGGCTGACATTGTTTACTTCCAGGGTCACGCCACGCCCGGCAATTACGCGCGCGCTTACCTGGAACGCCGCCTGCACGAGAAACATCTCCATAACTTCCGCCAGGAACTCGCCGAAGGCGGCGGGCTCTCGTCGTATCCGCATCCTTACCTGATGCCGGACTTCTGGCAGTTCCCGACCGTCTCGATGGGACTCGGCCCGATCATGTCGATCTACCAGGCGCGCTTTAATCGCTACTTGAAAGCGCGTGGGCTGGTGAACTGGGAACGCGAACCGCGCGTTTACGCCTACGTTGGCGATGGTGAATCCGACGAGCCGGAATCGCTCGGCCAGCTTGCGCTCGCAGCCCGCGAGAATCTCGACAACCTCTGCTGGGTGGTGAATTGCAATCTCCAGCGCCTTGACGGCCCAGTGCGCGGCAACAGCAAAATCATTCAGGAACTCGAAGGTGTTTTCCGCGGTGCCGGATGGAACGTCATCAAGGTCATCTGGGGTTCTGATTGGGACGCCTTGCTCGCCAAGGATTCCAAGGGACTTCTTCTCAAGCGCATGGAGGAAACCGTGGACGGCGAATACCAAAAGTATTCCGTCGAGCCCGGCAGCTACATCCGCCGGCATTTCTTTGGCAAGTATCCCGAGCTGCTCGCGATGGTGACCCACCTCACCGACGATCAGATTCGCAAGATGTACCGTGGCGGCCATGATTCCAAGAAGGTGTACGCCGCCTACAAGGCCGCGATGGATCACAAGGGCCAGCCGACCGTCATCCTCGCGAAGACGATCAAGGGCTACGGCCTTGGCGAAGCCGGCGAAGGCCGCAACATCACGCACGGCCAGAAAAAGCTGAACGAAAAGGAACTCCGCGAATTCCGCGCTCGCTTCAACATCCCGATGAGCGACGAAGAGATTGCGGAGACGCCCTTCTATCGTCCGCCCGAAGACAGCGCGGAGCACAAGTATCTCATGGAACGCCGCCAAGCCCTCGGCGGTTTCCTGCCCAAGCGTTCACAGAAAGCGCCACCGCTCAAAGTCCCATCGCTCGCTGATCTCGCGCGCTTCCTCAAGGGAGACGAACGATCTGTCGCGTCCACCACCAAGTCGTTCGTTCTCATCCTCAGCACGCTGCTGCGCAACAAAGATATTGGCCGCAACATTGTGCCGATCATTCCCGATGAAGCGCGCACGTTCGGCATGGACGGACTCTTCCGCGAGATCGGCATCTATCAGCCCAAGGGCCAGCTTTACGAACCCGTCGATCGCGAGTCATCGCTCTACTACCACGAAGCGAAGGACGGCCAGATTCTCGAAGAGGGCATCAACGAGGCCGGCTCGATGGCCAGCTTCACCGCCGCTGGCACCGCTTACGCCACGCACGGGATCAACATGATTCCGTTCTACATTTATTACTCGATGTTCGGCTTCCAGCGCACGGGCGATCAGATGTGGCTCGCGGGCGACATCATGGCGAAGGGCTTCCTGCTCGGTGCCACCGCCGGTCGCACGACGCTCAACGGCGAAGGTCTGCAACACGAGGACGGCCACAGCCTCCTTCTCGCGAGCACGATTCCGACAATCGTCACCTACGACCCGGCTTTTGCCTACGAGCTCGCGGTGATTCTCCAGGACGGTATGCGCCGGATGTACGCCGAGAACGAAAACATCTTTTACTACATCACGCTCTACAACGAGAACATGCACATGCCAGCGATGCCCGAAGGCGTCGAGCAAGGCATCCTCAAGGGCCTCTACAAATACAAGCCCGGTGCCAGCGGCAAGAAGCACAAGGCGCAGATCTTCGGCAGCGGGCCCATCATCCGCAACGCCCTCGCCGCACAGGAAATTCTCGCGGAGAAATACAACGTCAGCGCCGATGTCTGGAGCGCGACGAACTACAAGCAGCTCCGCACCGACGCCCAGGCCGCCCAACGCTGGAACATGCTTCACCCGACCGAGACGCCAAGGAAATCCTACCTCGAGACGGTGCTCGACAAGGAGAAGGGACCGTTCGTCGCCGTCAGCGACTTCATGAAGATCGTCCCTGAGCAGATCAACCAATGGGTTCCCGGCGGCCTGACCATTCTCGGCACGGACGGCTTTGGTCGCAGCGACACGCGCGAGAACTTGCGCAAGTTCTTCGAGATCGACGCCAGCATGGTGGTCATCGCCACGCTGACCGCGCTCGCGAAACAAGGCGCGGTGGACAAGAAGCTCGTCGCGCAGGCGATCAAGGATCTCGGAGTGGACCCGGAGAAGACGCACCCAGTCTGCGTGTAACGACGCAGGTCAGACGCCCTTGCCGCAGGTGCAGGGCTACCGATCTATCGCGATGCCTTTGAGCGGCCAGATGCTGAGTGACTTCAGCTTGGCGGAGCCGCCGGAGGCAAACAAACCGAGACCAAGATCGCGTTCGCCGGGATAGATGACCTTGGTCAGGCAGGCGCGGCCATTCGCATAGACCTCCATGACCGAGCGATCAATGAAGATGCGAAGCTTCAAGCTCTTCTCGTTCCCGGACAACTCCAGCTTCGCCTTCACGCCAGCGGCGGTGAGCGTTGTTCCGTCATAGGTCACGTTCACGGATTGCGCGCCGTCATCGGAGGCGCGGAGGCGTAGCCCAAAGGTCTTGGCAGTTCCAGGTTCAAACTCCGCTTCGATCTCCAGCGTCTCACCACGAATATTCTCCATGGTGTTGGTCACGTTGTTCAGTTCAAGCGCAGAAAGCGTGAACGGTTGGCCGCGCAGCTTTTGCAGCTCTGGAGCGGGCGCTTGCAGAAGATGCCCGTCGCGATCGACTGTCACAATACGCGCGAGGGTGAGGCAACCGTTCCAGCCGCGGTTCGGTTTGAACCCACGCACCCAGCCCCACAGGACGCGACGCCCCTGCGGATCTTCCATGCAGTTGGGCGCATAGTAATCGTCGCCATGATCCATGAGTCCGCGCTCCTTCGCTGCGAACTTCCCGGCCGCCGCATCAAACGTCCCGGTGAAATACTCGACCTTCCCATGTGGTGAAATGAGCAGGACCCACTTGTCGCCGAGCTTGAAGAAATTCGGGCACTCGATGTTTTTGATCGCCGGGTCCGGATGAGTGAACAGCACGCCACGATACTTCCATTCGCTCAGCGCGCCGTTGAGCGCTTCATAGAGCAGCACCACAGCCTGTCCACCTTTGGCCTTGTTCAAATTACCGCCGCATACGAGATAGGTTTTTCCGCCATCGCGGAAGATGAACGGGTCACGCCAGTCGTAAACCTTCACATCGCC
>CAMCCU010000186.1 GCA_945872975.1 Pedosphaera parvula Ellin514 | reverse complement strand
TCATCTGCGGCGTCATCCTGGCGGCGGCCGTCGCGATCGTGCGCCATGCGGATGTGCTCGCGCACCGATTGGGCGAACCGGCGGGCACGCTGCTGCTCACGCTCGCGATCACTGGCCTGGAGGTGTGCATGGTGGCGTTCGTCATGTCCACCGGCTCGGACAAGCCGACGCTCGCGCGCGACACGATGTTCGCCGTCGTCATGCTCGTGCTCAACGGCTTCATGGGCCTGGCGCTGTTGCTCGGCGGACTGCGCCACAGCGAGCAGCCCTACAATCTCCAGAGCGCGAACGCGTTTCTCGTGATGATCCTCCCGCTCACTGTGCTTGGTCTGGTGTTGCCGAACTACACGCGCGCCACTCCGGGGCCGGTGCTTTCGACGTTTCAGATGGTGTTCCTCTCGCTGATGTCCGTCGGCATCTACGCCATCTTCCTGTTTGTCCAGAACCGCCGGCATCGCGGCTTCTTCATGATGCCGGAAGAGAAGGCGGACGAGGCCAGCGCGACGGTGGCGGAGTCATCGCATCACTCACCGAGATCGACGTTTTATCATGCCACGATGCTCGGCTGCTACGGACTGCCGCTCGTCCTGCTGGCCAAGCAGATGGCTGCGCCACTTGACGCCATGGTGCTGAAGCTCGGCGCACCGCATGCGCTTGGCGGATTCGTCATGGCGGTGCTGGTGCTCACGCCGGAATCCATCGCCGCCATCCGTGCCGCCATGGCCAACCGCCTTCAGCGCTCGGTGAACATCCTGCTCGGCTCGGTGCTCGCGTCCATTGGTCTGACCATTCCGCTCGTTATCGCGGTGTCGCTCGCCACCGGGCGCACACTCGTGCTCGGTGTGGACGCGCCCGATGTCGTCCTGCTCCTGCTCACGCTCGTCACCAGCATCCTGACTTTCTCTCTTCCGCGCACGAACGTGCTGTTCGGCTGCGTCCACCTGCTGCTCTTTGGCGCGTATCTCATGCTGATGTTTGACCGGTGAAGGCGCGGCCTGCGTCGGGCCCCGCCGATGACCAAAGGCGAACCATCCGACGTTCATCCGGGATCGCTGCGATCTATCTGGAGACGAGGATTCGAGGAAAGGTTTGCAAACACTCCGTCGCCAAATAGCCTGTCGCCGATCCGGCTCAGGCCGGTGCCTTCCGGTAACGATCTATGAACTTGAGAATCCTTCATCCAATTTGCGCCGCCCTGGCGTTCCTGCCGCTGACCGCCTGCAAGAAGCCGTCTCCACCCGCCGCCGTGCCGCCCATGCCGGTCATTGCCGCCGAGGTGTTGGTGCGCGACCAGCCGATCTACGTGGAATACATCGGGCAGACGCTGGGCTCGCGTGACGTGGAGATTCGCGCGCGGGTCGAAGGATTTCTGGAGACGGTGAACTTCTTGGAAGGCATGCCGGTCGCGAGCAATGCGCTGCTCTACACCATCGACGCACGGCCATTCCAAGCGGCGCTGTCCCAAGCCCAGGGTGCGCTCGCGCAGACTCAGGCGTCGGTGGACAAGGCCCGTCGGGACACCAATCGCCTTGGGTCGTTGTGGCTGAAGAACGCCATCTCGCGCCAGCAATATGACGACGCTCTCGCGGCGGAAGAGAACGCCACCGGGGCCTTGCAGTCCGCGCGGGCGGCGACGAATTCCGCAGAGATCCAGCTCGGCTATACAAAGATTTATTCGCCCATCGACGGACTGGTTGGGAAGACCGAGGTGAAGGCGGGCAATCTCGTCGGGCGCGGCACGAGCACGTTGCTGACGACCATCTCGGAAGTCGATCCCATCTCCGTTCGCTTCAGCGTGAGCGAGCAGCAATACCTCACGTGGAAACGCAGGCACGGGGATGACAATCGAAGCCGCGATGCAGCCAACGGGTTGTTCGAGCTCATCCTCGGCGACGGCACGCTGCATCCGCACCTCGGCAGCGTGACCTTTGCCGACCGCCAGGTGGACGCGAAGACGGGCACGCTCCTGCTCGAAGTCAGCTTTCCGAATTCCGACAGGCTGCTGCGGCCCGGCCAGTTCGCCCGCGTGCGTTTCGCCGTCGAAGTCGTGACCAACGCCGTGATGGTGCCACAGCGCGCGGTGACAGAGCTGCAGGCGACTTACTCTGTCTTTGTCGCGGGCGCGGGCGGCAAGGCGGAATTTCGCAAGGTCATACCCGGTCCGCGCGTTGGGACGTTCTACGTGATCAAGGAGGGCCTCAAGGCGGGCGAGAAGATTGTCGTGGAAGGCATCCAGAAGTTGCAGAACAACGCGCCCATCGCGGCCCTGTTCACGAACCTGGTCGCGGAAGTGCCGGTGTTGAAATCCTCCACCGCGAAGTAGGCCATGGTTAATTTCTTCATCCACCGGCCCATCGTGGCCATGGTCATCTCCATCCTGCTCGTGCTGGTTGGGACCGCTTCGCTGCTCAAGCTGCCCGTCGAGCAATACCCACAACTGGCGCCTCCGAACGTGGAGGTGAGCGGGAACTACCCTGGAGCCAGCGCCGAGATCGTCGAGCAATCCGTTGCTACTCCCATCGAGCAGCAGATCAACGGGGTGGACAACATGCTCTACATGAAGTCGCTCAACTCGAGCGATGGCCGCATGAAACTGAGCGTGACCTACAAGGTAGGCATGGATCTCGATGTCGCGAACACGCTCACACAAAACCGTGTCGCCCAGGCGGAGTCGCGGTTGCCGCAGGAAGTCGTCCAGCAGGGGGTGACCGTCAAGAAGGTCAATCCCTCGATCCTGATGGTCGTCTCCATCTACTCGCCCGGGGGCACCTACGACGATTTGTTCCTGAACAACTACGCGATGCTGAACGTGAAAGACGCACTGCTGCGCGTGCCGGGCGTGTCACAGGTGGATCTCGCGGGCGGTGCTGAATACGGCATGCGCATCTGGCTCCAGCCGGACAAGCTCGCCAGGCTTGGTTTGACGCCGGCGGATGTCATCGGCGCCATCCGGCAGCAGAACATTCAGGCGCCGGCCGGACAGGTCGGGGCTGCGCCTTCGAAGGCTGACCAGGAATTCACCTACACCGTCCGGGCCCCGGGAAAATTCAGCTCACCCGAGGAGTTCAGCGAAATCCTCGTGCGCGCCACCGACGACGGACGGCAGGTTCGGGTGAAGGATGTGGCCCGCGTCGAGCTGGGCAGCGAGTTCTACAAATCCTTCGGCCAGTTCAATGGCAAGCCAGCCGGCGTGCTCATCCTTTACCTCCTGCCGGGCGCAAATCAGATTGAATCCGCGAAGGGCGTTTACGCTGCGCTCGAAGCGGGCAAGATGTTTTTCCCCGCCGATGTGGATTACGGCATCAGCTACGACACCACACCTGCCGTCGAGGCTTCGATTGAAGGGATCGTGCACACACTGCTCGAAGCCATCGTGCTGGTGGTGCTCGTGGTGTTCCTCTTCCTGCAAAACGTCCGCGCCACGTTTATTCCGCTGCTCACGGTGCCGGTGTCATTGCTCGGCACGTTTGCGCTCTTTCCGCTGCTCGGCTTCTCGATCAACACGCTGTCGCTCTTCGGCATGGTGCTGGCCATCGGCATCGTCGTGGATGACGCCATCGTCGTGGTCGAGGCTGTGATGCATCACATCGAGCAGGGCAAGTCGCCGAGGGACGCGACGATCCAGGCGATGAAGGAAGTGTCCGGTCCGGTCATCGGCATCGCGTTGATTCTTTCCGCCGTGTTCGTCCCCGTGGCGTTCATCGGCGGATTGGTGGGCCAGCTCTACCAGCAGTTCGCCCTCACCATCGCCATCGCGGTGGGGATCTCGGCCTTCAACGCCTTGACGCTCAGCCCGGCGTTGTCAGCGCTGCTCCTCAAGCCCCATTCGCCAAGCAAGGGCCTGCTCGGAAAACTGTTTGGCGGGTTCAACAAAGCCTTCGACGCCTCGACCAATGCCTACCTGCGCATCGCCACGATGCTTGCGCGCAAAGCCATTCTCAGCCTGCTTCTCATGGGCATCGTCGCCGTCGGCGCGGGCGGATTCGCGAAGGTCATCCCCGGCGGATTCGTGCCGGACGAGGATCAGGGCATCCTGATGATCAACGTGCAGTTGCCCAACGCCTCGTCGCTGGAGCGCACCCGGCAGGTTTGCCGCAAGGTGGACGCGATTCTGGAGCGCACGCCGGGCGTGGAGCGCTTCAACGTCATCGGCGGCATGTCATTTCTGAGCGGCACCTTCACCCCCAACTCCGCCTCCTACTTCGTGCGGTTGAAGGACTGGAAGGAACGGACGACGCCGGATACGCAGCTGGCCGGCATCCTCAAGCGCCTCGGTGGGGAACTGATGAAGATTCCCGAGGCGATCGCGTTTCCATTCACGCCACCGTCGCTGCCGGGCTTCGGTGCGGCGGGAGGCTTCAACTTCATGCTCCAAGACCGCAGCGGCACGCTCTCGGTCAAACAGCTCGGCGACCAGACGGTCAAGTTCATCGGTGAGGCGCGCAAACGTCCCGAGCTGGCCAGCCTGTTCACCGCCTTTGATCCGCGCGTGCCGCAGGTCGCCCTCGACGTGGATCGGGAGAAAGTGAGCAAGCTCGGCATTCCCATCAACGACGTGTTCAACACATTGCAGGCGTCACTCGGCGGCGCCTACGTCAATGACTTCAACCGCTTTGGCCGGCTCTACCGCGTGTTCGTGCAGGCTGAGTCCGATTTCCGCCAACGGCCCGAGGACATCGGGCAGTTCTACGTCCGCAGCGCCACGACCCGCGAAATGATCCCGCTCTCGACGCTGGTCACGGTGAAGCAGGACGCCGGCACCGAACTGACCACGCGCTATAATCTGTTCCGATCGGTGGAAATCTCCGGCCGCGCCGCTCCCGGCTACAGCTCCGGTCAGGCCATGAAGGCACTGGAGGAAGTGGCCGCCCAAGTGTTGCCGCGGGAGATGAGCTACGCCTACACCGGCTTGTCGTATCAGGAGCGGACCGCGCCGAATCCCGTGCCGACCTTCGTGCTCGCGGTCGTGTTTGTGTTCCTCCTGCTCGCCGCGATGTACGAAAGCTGGTCGCTGCCGTGGAGCGTGCTGCTCGGGACGCCGCTCGTGGCGCTCGGCGCATTCTTCGGCGTCTGGATGCGTGGCTTCGATAACAACGTCTTCGTCCAGGTCGGACTCGTCATGCTGATCGGCCTGGCGGCGAAGAACGCGATTCTCATCGTGGAATTCGCCAAGATGAAGCGCGAGGAAGGCATGTCCTCGCTCGATGCTGCGCTCACCTCCGCCAAGCTTCGCTTCCGGCCGATTCTCATGACGGCGTTCGCGTTCATCCTCGGCGTCGTGCCGCTGATGCTGGCCAGTGGCTCCGGTGCGAACTCACGGCAGATCATGGGCACCGCCGTCTTTTACGGCATGCTTGTCGCCACGGCGCTCGGCGTCTTCCTCATCCCGGCGCTCTACGTCGTTGTGGAGCAAATCAGTGGCAACGCGAAGAAGCAGCACGCGAAAACTGAGCCGCCGAAGTCGCCTCCGCCCGACAGCGGCATGTCGGCAAAGGAAGGAGGTGCGTCATGAAATCGATCCGCGCCTTCCTCCTGATGCCGTGCGCCGCCGCCGCGTTGCTTGCCGGTTGCGCGATGGGTCCGAGCTACCAGCGTCCCGAGATCGCCGCGCCCTCGAACTGGCGCACGCCGGGCACGGATGCCGCCTCGCTCGCGAACACGGAATGGTGGGGCTACTACCGTGATCCGGTGCTGACGAACCTCATCGCCACCGCGTTGACCAACAACTACGACCTGCGCATCGCCGCTGCGCGCATCGAGGAGGCGAGGGGAGGCTATCGCGCACAGCGTTCCTTCCTGCTGCCGTCGATCGGCGGCTCCGCCAATTGGACCCGCGCGCGCGCCGGCGACATTCCGCCCTCGCCCGGCGTGACGGGCGGGCAGTTCGATGCCTTTGGCCTGCTTTCCTATGAAGTGGATTTGTGGGGACGCATCCGGCGCCTGACCGAGTCCGCGCGCGCGCAATTGCTCGCAACGGAGGAGGCCCGCAAGACGGTTCAGATCGGGCTGGTCTCCAGCGTGGCGACGACTTACTTCAACCTCCGCTCGCTCGACCGTCAGTTGGAGATCGCGCGTGATACCTACGCCTCGCGCACCAACGCGCTCGAGCTCACCAGCATCAAGTTCAACGCGGAGAACGGGCTTGGCTTCGGCATCGTCTCCGAGCTCGATGTGCGTCAGGCCGAGACACAAGTTCACACCACACGCTCCACCATCGCGGGTCTCGAGCGCGCCATCGCCATCACGGAAAACGCGCTGCGCTTTTTGCTCGGGCAATATCCAGGAGCGGTTCCCCGCGGTGAAACGCTCACCGCCCAGTGGCAGCCTGCGGAGATTCCCGCCGGCCTGCCCTCGGAGCTTCTGTTGCGCCGCCCGGACCTGCGCGCAGCCGAGCAACAACTCATCGCGGCCAACGCCGACATCGGTGCGGCGCGCGCCGCCTATTTCCCGACGGTTTCGCTCACCGCCGCCCTCGGTGTGCAGAGCGTACAGCTTGACGACCTGTTCAGCGCCGGCACGTCCCGGGCATGGAAACTGGCGCCCCAGATTGCCGGTCCCATCTTCAACGGCGGCCGCATCCGGGCCGGCGTGCAAGTGGCGAAGGCGCGTCAGAAAGCAGCTCTTGCGTTCTACGAGCAGGCCATTCAAAACGCCTTCCGCGAAGTGGAGGACGCGCTCGTCTCGATCACCAAGCTCCGCGAGGAACTTGCCTCCGAGGAGGCGAATGTGAAGGTTGAGCAGCGGCGTCTCGAACTTTCCCAGCTTCGCTACGACGAAGGCATCGCGAGCTTCAGCGACGTGCTCGACGCGCAACGGTTTCAGTTCAGCGCCGAGCTTACGGCGGTGCAGACCCGCAACAATCTTCTCGCAGCCGTCGCCCAGCTTTACAAGGCCCTGGGCGGCGGGTGGACCACGTCCCCTGTCCGAACCGGCAAAACTCCATGAGCAAAATTGACCTGAAAAATATCACCAACAGCTTTCGGGATGTCCATCGCGTCAGCATGGCCTCCTGGTCTGTGGCCCATGAAATCTAACCGCGGGATCATGGTGGACCTCATGTCGTCACACAGGACGGATACGATCCGGAAGACATGAAGGTAATCGCCGATGAGTTCATTCCTGGCCGGTCAGGGAAGTGGCTTTCGTTCTCCTATTTCTTCCGAATGTCCGTGCCGGAGCGCAGGGCGGAATTCATCTTCGGCACTGCAGCGGAAGTCATGGCCATGATGGAAGGGCTTCCATCCAAGGTCGCCATTTTGCGCCCCGGTGGAGAACCGCAATCCGTTCCCACGCCGCCGGAGTCGGACGAAATGGCCGCCGCCTACGAGGCCGGACGAAGGCTGGCGAGGGGTTCTGCGAACCAAGCGGAGTGAAAGGTGATATGGCAGTTAAAAAAACGATCAACATAGCCCGCGAGCTGGCGGAACCGTTCCGCGTGAGCAACGGCGGGAAGTTTCGTCTCAAGGACTTTGACCCTGGCGACACGCTGGGCCTGACCTCCGAGGACAAGCCTCGTGCAAAGGAGGCGCTGGCCCTGGGCATCGAGACGCTCGCGGAATTGCAGGACAAACTCTACGCGCAGGATCACTGGGGTGTGCTGCTGATCTTCCAGGCGATGGATGCTGCGGGCAAGGATGGAGCCATCAAACACGTCATGTCCGGTGTGAATCCGCAGGGCTGCGAGGTCAATTCCTTCAAGGCGCCTTCCGCCGAGGATCTTGACCACGACTATCTCTGGCGTTGCATGAAGGTGCTGCCCAATCGCGGCCACATCGGCATTTTCAATCGCAGCTACTACGAGGAGACGCTCGTGGTGCGCGTGCATCCGGAGTATCTGGTGAAGCAGAAGCTCCCGCCCAAACTGGTCGGCAAAAGCATCTGGCAGGACCGCTTCCAGGACATCCGCGGCTTCGAGCGTTATCTCACGCGCAACGGGATCATCGTGCGCAAGTTCTTCCTGCACGTCTCGAAGAAGGAGCAGAAACGACGCTTCCTCGATCGCATCGAGAATCCCGAGAAGAACTGGAAGTTCTCCAGCACCGACGTCGCCGAGCGCGAGCATTGGGACGACTACATGGCCGCCTACGAGGATATGATTCAGAACACGGCCACCAGCGATTCGCCCTGGTATGTCGTGCCCGCCGACAACAAGTGGTTCACGCGTGTGGTCGTGGCCGCCGCGGTGATTGACGCGCTGGCGTCGCTTGATCTCGCTTATCCAAAGGTCGGCCCGGACAAGCTCAAGGAACTCGACGCCGCCCGCCGCCTCCTGCTCTCGAAGAAATAAGCCGGATTCATGCAGTCGATGGTCTGGGGGGGAACAGGCCACCGGCCTGTTGGGCCGGGCTACCAGCCCGGCCAGGTCGTCCAGCAGAAGAGCACCGTTTGGTGTTGCCACGCGCTCCCCGGAACTCGGCGGCAAGTTGCCGCCGAGAACGGGCGGGTCGCCCGTTCCACCCGGAACCAACTGCATCGTCCCGGATAAGAGCCGCCGAGGAGCTTGACCTTTCCTGCGCCGATCCCGGGGCCGCTTCAGTTTCATCCGCAAGGGTTGCATTCACGATTTGCATTTCGCGGAACGCTGTCGTTATTCTCCGCCGCAACAATCCAATGCACCAAGCCGATGAAAACATTACCATCTCCCGCCCGGCTCACGCTGGCCACCTCCGTTCTCACTCTCGCCGCCGCGTTGTTTCTTAACGGCTGCGCCTGTCCCTTTAGCAAGAACTCCGCATCCTCTCACACCATGAAGCTCGAACACAAAGTCTTCGGCAAAACGTCTGACGGCGCCGAAGTGAAGATCTACACTCTCAGCAACACGAAGGGCATGACCGCCAAGGTCACCGAGTACGGCGGCATCCTCACCGAACTCTGGGTGCCCGATCGCGCTGGCAAGTCCGGCAACGTCGTCTGCGGTTTCGACAATCTCGATCAATACGTGAAGGGCCATCCGTACTTCGGTGCGACGACCGGCCGGGTTGCCAACCGCATCGCCAAGGGCAAGTTCACGCTCGACGGCAAGGACTACACGCTCGCCGTGAACAACGGCCCGAATCATCTGCACGGTGGCGTCAAAGGCTTCGACAAGTGTCTCTGGAAATCCCGCGCGCTTCCCGCCACGGCCAATGAGGTGGCGGTCGAGTTCACCTACGTGAGCGCGGACGGCGAGGAAGGTTATCCCGGCGCGCTGACCACCACGGTGGTTTACACGCTCACGGATGATAACGAGCTGCGCATCGATTACACTGCCACCACGGACAAGGCGACCATCGTCAACCTGACCAATCACTCCTACTTCAACCTCGGCGAATCCGGCAGCATCCTCGACCACGTCCTGATGCTGAACGCCGACCGTTACACCGCCGCGGACGACACGCTCATCCCGACGGGCGAACTCGCTCCCGTGAAAGGCACCGGCCTCGACTTCACCCAGCCGCGCCGCATTGGCGATCGCATCGCGGACTACATGAGCTTCGCCAAAGGCTACGACCACAACTTAGTGATCAATGGCGGCGGCAAAGCGCTCTCGCTCGCCGCGCGCGTGCAGGACCCGAAGTCCGGCCGTCAGATGGAAGTGTGGACCACCGAACCCGGCGTGCAGCTCTATTGCGGTAATCACCTCGATGGCTCGCT
>CAMCCU010000185.1 GCA_945872975.1 Pedosphaera parvula Ellin514 | reverse complement strand
AATCGTCTGGATCTCTGAACTGCCGGCCATCGTTCCGGCAACCAACGCTCTGCCGTCGCAATTCGTCCAGCTCAACCGCAAACCGTGATTCGCCCCGCCCATCTTCGACGCTTGTTCGTCTTCGCCATCCTGACCGGACTGGCGATGGCCGGCCTGTGCGTGCGGCTGTACGTGCTGCAGGTGGTGCGGCATGATCACTACAAGGAGATCGTTGGTGACAACACTCAGCGCACCTTTCTCAAGCAACCGCGCCGTGGCGATATTTTGGATGCGGATGGTCACGTGCTGGCGACCAGTTTGCCCGTCAAACGGGTGCTCGCCGACCCGAGCTTGATCCAGCCGTATCAGGTGGAAGTTGCTCGCGTCGTCGCGCCGCTGCTTTCAATGAGTGAAACGGAGTTGCTGCACGCCCTGCGCCCGTTGCGGACGAATGAATCCGGCGTCATCTACACGAACAAGTTTGTCGATCTGAAGCGCAAGGTGACGCACGAGCAGTGGTTGCAGGTCACTCAGGCGATTGCGGGCATCACGTTCGATCTGGATGAGACGTTGTTGAGCAAGAAGGAGAAGATGTTCTTCCGCAATCTGCGCCGCAAAGGAATCTACGCGGATGATGATTTCCAGCGCATCTACCCGAGTGGACGTCTTGCCTCGCATGTGCTCGGGTATGTGCAGGAAGCTGAGCGCGTGTTGACCAACAGCACGAAGCGCGTTGCCACCGTGGAGATGAACGGCATCTACGGCACCGAGCATTGGCTGGATGCGAAACTCAGAGGCACCCGAGGCTGGCGTGTGACGGAGACGGATCGGCGTCAGCGCGAGATCGTCGTGTTTCGCGAGCAGGACGTGGAGGCTCGTCCGGGGCTGAACGTGACGCTTACGATCGACATGTTCATCCAGAACGTCCTGGAGGAGCAGCTCGCCGAGGCGATGAAGAAGTTCAACCCGAAGAGCGTTTGCGGCATCGTGGTGCGTCCGCGGACGGGGGAGATTCTCGCGCTGGCTAACCTGCCGGATTTTGATCCGAACTTCCCGAGCAAGTCGGATGATCTCTCGCGCAAGAACCGGGCAATCGCGGACATGCACGAGCCGGGGTCCACCTTCAAGATCGTCGTTGTCTCCGGCGCATTGAACGAGCAGATGGTCACGCCGAGCGATGTCTTCTTCTGCGAGAACGGCCGCTGGATGTTCAAGGGCAAGCCGCTGCACGATCACGATCACGGCTACGGCAATCTAACCGTGGAACAAATCATCACGCACTCCTCGAACATTGGTTCGGCCAAGATCGCCGTGTATCGCCTGGGTGAAGAAAAGCTCTTCGATTACATGACGCGCTTTGGGTTCGGTCAGCCGACAGGCATCACGCTCGACGGCGAGATTCGCGGCTGGGTGAAGCCGTGGCAGAAGTGGGATGGCCTGGCGATCTCGCGCATTCCGATGGGCCACGCGATCACGACCACGCCGTTGCAGATGGTGATGGCGATGAGCGCGATTGCGAACGAAGGCCGGCTGATGCGCCCGATGCTGATCGACAGCTTGCGCGGTCCGGATGGCGAAGTCTTCGCGAAGTTCCAGCCGCAGGTCGTGCGGCAAGCGGTGAGCCCGCGGGCGGCGAAGCAGATGGTTTCAGCGTTAAAGACCGTGGCGGCCAAGGGTGGTACGGCGCCGCAAGCGGCGTTGGAGCATTACACGGTCGCCGGCAAGACAGGTACCGCGCAGGTGCCCGGCGGCCCGGCGGGTTATCTGCCGCACAAATATGTCTCGTCGTTCATCGGATTCTTTCCGGCGGACAATCCGGAAGTTTGCATCTCCGTGCTGCTTGAAGAGCCGGACATCAAGAAGGGCTACTACGGCGGCTCGACCGCAGCTCCGTATTTCAAAGCGATCGGAGAACAGGTGGCCAATTACCTGAAGATCAAACCCGACCGAAACGATTCGCTCGGTGAGACGCTGGTGGGCGGCACCAACGCAGCTCCCGCGAATGGCGTCGCGGCGCGCAGGCCATGACCATGACCGCACGCATCCAAACTTTGCAGTTCGCTTCACGCGAGATGAAGCGCAAGCACAACCTCGGGGGCAGCCCGTCCCAATTCCTTCTCCCCAGTTGGAATGGGACACCCTCTCTCTCGCAAACGGGCTGCTCCTGCCTTTCCAGCGCTGAAGGATTCATCGCGGCTTCGACCAGATCGTAAGCCGCGAAATGTCCCTCCGGCCTCCTGCCATGCTCCTCCGGCAACTCATTCAAAGCCTGCCCGCCGCCGTCGTCGATGGTCCGACTGATCGCGAGGTGACGGGGATCACCTACGACTCGCGTCGGGTGACTCCCGGCATGGTGTTTGTCGCCATCCCCGGTCAGCACGTCGATGGACATGAGTTCATCGGCACGGCGATCGAGCGCGGTGCGGGCGCGGTCATCTGCGAGCGCAGCAAGCTCGTTCCCGGACGGGTCACGAAGATTCAGGTGGCCGACGTGCGTGAAGCGATGGCCTGCGCCGCGCGATCCTATTACCAGCACCCGAGCGCGAAGCTGAAGGTCATTGGCGTCACGGGAACGAACGGCAAGACGACCGTCGCCTTCATGATCAAGGCGATCCTTGAAGCTGCGGACATCAAGACCGGCTTGATGGGCACCGTGCGTTACGAGATTGGCGATCGCGTGATTCCCGCGCAGCGCACCACGCCGGAATCCATCGAGGTTCACCAGATGATGGCGCAGATGTTGAAGGCGGACTGCCAGGCGTGCGTGATGGAAGTGAGCTCTCATGCGCTCGACCAGAAGCGGGTCCACGGCGTCGAGTTCGATGTCGGCATCTTCACGAACCTGACCCGTGACCATCTCGATTATCACGGGACGATGGAGAGTTATTTCACGGCGAAGAAAAGGCTGTTCACATCCCTGACGCAGGGGAGCAAGAGCGCGGCGTCGGTCATCAACATCGATGACAGCTTCGGTGCCCGGCTGGCGGATGAGACCCAGGGCCTGGAGGTCCAGCTGACCTATGGCTTCGGTGAGAAGTCCTGCCTGCGCGCGACGAAGATTGAGCTGAACGCCGACGGTTCGCGTTTCGTGGTGGAAGCGCCCGAGCGCAAGTTTGCCGTCCGCCTGCCGCTCATTGGCCGCCATAACATTTACAACGCGCTGGCCGCCATCGGTGCGTGTCTCGCGCTGAAGATTGACGTGGTAAAAATCCAGGCCGCGCTCAATGCGCTGCCGCCGGTCTCTGGCCGGCTGGAGATGGTTTCGGCCGGGCAGCCGTTCGGTGTGTTCGTGGATTACGCGCACACGGACGACGCCTTGAAGAACGTGCTGACGACGCTGCGAGAAATCACGAAGGGCCGCGTGCTGCTGGCGTTCGGCTGCGGCGGCAATCGCGATTCCGGCAAGCGGGCGAAGATGGGGCGGATCGCAGCGGAGCTCGCAGATTTCACGCTCATCACGAGCGATAACCCGCGCAAGGAAGAGCCCGCCAAGATCGCGGCCCAGGTCGAGGAAGGCTACAAGGCGGTGCGTTCGGATGCCTACGAGATCGAGCTGGATCGGAGTCGCGCGATTCAACAGATCATTTCGCGGGCGCAACCGGGCGATTCGGTTTTGATCGCCGGCAAGGGGCACGAGACGTATCAGGAGTTTGAAGACACCGTCGTGCCGTTCGACGACCGGATTCACGCACTGGAAGCGTTGGAAACGTGCGGCTTCGCCGGTGACAGCCGGGCCAGTCGGGCCAGCCGGAGATGAGTGTTCCTATGTCGCAATCGCGTCCCCAATTGTTTGGTGTGCTGGCTGGATTGTTCCTCGCCGCAGGGTTGGTGTTGTCGGCGACGCTGCTGGCGCGGGCGTGGATGAAGATTGCGGAACGCGAATCCATCAACGTCACGGGCTCCGCGCGCAAGTCGGTGCGTTCGGACATGATCGTCTGGCGCGGATCATTCGCGGTGGAAGCGACGGACTTGCTCACGGCGCAACGCAAGCTCAAGGCGGACCTGGCGAAGGTGGAGGGATTTTTGCAGGCGAAGGCGGTGACGAATTACGCTGTCGGCAACGTGGGCATCCAGGAGTTGCGCAGCATGGTGAAGCTGGAGAACGAAACGGTCCAGCGGCTCTCCGGCTATCGTTTGATGCAGGTGGTTGAGATTCGAACAGCGGACGTGGATCGAGTGGCGAAGCTGGATCGAGAATCGGTCGCGCTGGTTGAAGCGGGCGTGTTGTTTACCTCGGATGCTCCGCAGTTCATTTACACCAAGGCCGGCGACGACAAGGTCGAGATGCTCGCTGAAGCCACCCGGGATGCCCGGGCGCGCGCCGACCAAATCGCGTCGCAAGGCGGGCGCGAGATCCGGCGTCTGCAGTCGGCGCGGATGGGCGTTTTTCAGATCACTCCGGTGCATTCCATCCAGACGAGTTGGGAAGGGATGAACGATACGACGTCGCTGGACAAGACGATCACCGCTGTGGTCACGGCCACCTTCGGGCTCGAATAGTCATGGAACCGCGCTCGCTAGAATTCATCGCATCCGCCTGCAATGGCGAGATTCGCTGGGGCTCTTCGGAGACCCTGGTGACTCGTGTCTGCACGGATTCGCGGCAGATCATGCCCGGCGATCTCTTCGTCGCGCTGGCGGGCGAGAAGTTCGACGCGCACGATTATCTCGTGGAGGTCGCGCACAGCGGGGCGACGGCGCTGCTGGTTTCGCGCGACAAGATTGATCGCACGTCCGGAATCTCTGATGCGGTCGCGATGGTGGTGGTGGAAAACACCCGTGTGGCGCTCGGTCAACTGGCGGCTCGTTATCGCGCGGACTTCGATCTCCCGGTCGTGGCGGTCGGCGGTTCCAATGGCAAGACGACGACGAAGGACTTGCTCGCGTCGGTGCTGCGCCAGAAGGGTGAGACCTTGTGGAGCGAGGCCAGCTTCAACAACGACATAGGCGTGCCGCTGACGTTGCTGAAGCTCGAACGCAAGCACGTCGCCGCCGTAATCGAAGTGGGCACGAATCATCCGGGCGAGCTGTTGCCGCTCTTGAAGATTGTGCAGCCGTGCCACGGGATTCTGACCAACATCGGTCGGGAACATCTCGAATTTTTCGGCGACCTCGCGGGGGTCGTCACTGAAGAAGGTTGCCTGGCGGAATGCCTGCAACCGCCAGGAAAGCTTTTCATCAACGGCGATGGTGAGTGGACGCCAGCCATCGTTCAACGAACCAAAGCCGGGGTGGTGAAAGTCGGGTTCGGCGCGGCCAATGAGTGGCGCGCCAAAAACATACAGGTCGGTGAGGACGGGGTCCGGTTCGAGGTCGAATCGCCCCGGTCTGAGTTCAGCGGAGAGTATCGTCTCCGGATTCTGGGACGGCACCAAGTCTCCAATGCACTCCTCGCCCTCGCGGCGGGGATGGAGCTTGGTGCCACCCCGGATCAGGCCCGTCGCGGTCTCGCGGAATGCGCGCCGCCCAAGATGCGGCTCCAGATCTGGGAGGCGAACGGCGTCCGCGTGCTGGATGACGCTTACAACGCGAATGTGGATTCCATGCTCGCCGCCTTGCAGACCCTGCACGATTTGCCGTGCGCTGGCCGGCGGGTTGCCGTGCTCGGCGACATGGCGGAACTCGGGCAACATACCGCTGCGGCGCATCGGGAAATCGGGCAACGCAGTTTCGAGCTTGGCGTGAATCGTCTCGTGACGGTGGGCCGCTTCGCGCACGAGACCGCGCAAGCCGCCGAGGATGCCGGCTTGAAGGATGTGAGTGAATTTGCGGATGTTCCCGCAGCGGCGGCGGCGGTAAAGAATCTGGTTCGTCCCGGTGATGTGGTTCTATTAAAGGCTTCGCGCTCCACGGGTCTGGAGCGGGTGGGTGAAGCGTTGCGGGCGGCTTCATGAGGCGTTCATGAAGTCTCTACGAGTTGAAACTTCTAGTCACGCAAACGTGTTCCTAGAATGTCGCTCCTAAGAAATGTTTTATTATCTCAGTCAATACCTGCTGAAGGTTTCCGAGAACACGGCATGGCACGAGGAACTCTCGTTCCTGCGGCTGTTTCGCTACATCAGCTTTCGCGGCGCGGGCGCGCTCATCACGGCGCTGGCGTTGAGCCTGTGGCTGGGGCCGAAGGTCATCGCATGGCTCAAGCGTCTCAAGTTCGGCCAGGATTACGTGGACAAGGCGGAGGAAGCGGGCGGTCTGGGCGCGCGCCTCTCGAAACGCGGCACGCCGACGATGGGCGGCATTCTCGTGGTCGGGGTGATGGATGTGACGGCGCTGCTCTGGGCTCAATGGAGCACGCATGTGGCGCTCACGTTGATCTCGGTGCTCGTCCTCGCGGGCCTGGGCTTCTACGACGATTACGCCAAGATCACGCAGCAGAGCAACAAGGGCGCGGCGGCGAACATCAAGCTGTGGGTTCAATGCGCTCTGGGAATTTTCATCGCGTTCTATCTCTGGCACGATCCGAACACGGAGAAGCTGATCTCGGAAGTGATGGTGCCGTTTGTGAAGTATCCGGTGGCCACGGGAACGGTGGGAATTGTGATAGGACTCATCCTGGCGTCCGCCGCCATCGTCGGCAGCTCGAACGCCGTGAATCTCACCGACGGCCTCGACGGACTGGCGATTGGCTGCACGCTGATCGTCTCCACGGTGTTCGCGGCGATGACCTATCTCGCGGGCAACTTCCGCACGGCCAGCTATCTTCAGATGCCCTACGTCGCGGGCGCGGGCGAGCTGACGATCATTTGCCTGGCGATGATCGGCGCGGGGCTCGGCTTTCTTTGGTTCAATTGTCATCCGGCGCAGGTCTTCATGGGCGATACGGGATCGCTGGCGCTGGGCGGCGCGCTGGGGATTATCGCGGTGCTCATTCATCAGCCGCTGATCCTGGTGATCGCGGGCGGTGTCTTTGTGGCCGAAGCGGTGTCGGTCATCATCCAGACCGGTTACTTCAAATACACCAAGCGCAAGTTTGGCGTGGGGCAACGCGTCTTCCTGATGGCGCCGCTGCATCATCACTTCGAGAAGAAGGGCTGGCACGAAACCCAAGTGGTCATCCGGTTTTACATCCTGTGCATCCTGTGCGCGGTGGTGGCGTTGAGCACGCTGAAGATTCGGTGAGGGCGTAAGACGTAAAACGTAAAACGTAAATGAGCCCGAACGCTCTCGAAATAGTCAGGCGTCCTGTCCGCATTTACGTTTCACGTTTCACGTTTTAGTTTGCTCCACAGTAATGACTCCTCTCGAACATAAACACGTCCTCGTCCTCGGCCTCGGCAAAAGCGGGCTCGCGGCGGCGGAGTTGTTGCGCCGTCGTGGTGCGAAGGTCTTGGCGCTCGACAGCTCCGATTCACCGGCGTTGCAGCGAGACGCTGCTCACCTGAAATCGATCGGCGTGTCGGTCCAGCTTGGCGCGGAGGAAGCGCCGGAAGTGAACTTCGATCTAGCGGTGGTCAGCCCGGGCGTGCCGTGGTCGAACCCGATTCTCCAAGAGCTGAACCAGCGCAAGGTTCCCATCATCGGCGAGTTCGAGCTGGGCTACCAACATTCGCTCTGCCTGAACGTGGCGATCACCGGGACGAACGGCAAGACCACCACGACGGAGCTCGTGGAGCGTTTGCTCGGCGCGCGTCATATCAAGACGATCGCGGCGGGAAATATCGGCCTGCCGGTCTGCGCCGTTGTCGAGCAGACGAAGGTTCTCGATTTCCTGACGCTTGAAGTCAGCTCGTTCCAGCTCGAGACCATCCAGTATTTCCGTCCTGCGGTCGGCGTGTTGATGAACATCACGCCGGACCACCTGGACCGCTACGAACGCCTCGCTGACTACGCGTTGGCCAAGGCGCGGCTCTTCATGAACCAGCAGCCGTTCGACTGGGCGATCATCCAGAGCGAGGCGCTGGCGCAGTTGCGCGCGCTCAAGGTGAACATCCCTTCGAAGACCATCACGTTCAGCGCCAGCAACCGACGGGCGGACATTTACCTCGACCGCAGTCTGATCATCAGCCGGCTCGAAGACTGGAACGGGACGTTGCTGGACATGAGCCAGACCCGGCTGGTCGGTCCGCACAACGCCGAGAACATGATGGCCGCGCTGGCCGTCGGTCGTGTGCTGCGCATTCCGCTCGAAACGATGGTCGAGGCGTTGAAGTCGTATCAGCCCGCGCCGCATCGCTGCGAGCTGGTGGCCGAGATCGGCGGCGTGAAATTCATCAACGACTCGAAGGCGACGAATCTGGATGCGGTTCACAAGGCGCTGCTCGCCGTGCCGTCAGCGCAACCCAGCGAGCCGAACGTGTGGCTCATCGCGGGCGGTCGCGACAAGGGCTTCGAGTATCACGACATCGGGCCGCTTCTGAGCCAGCGGGTGAAGGGCGCGTATTTGATCGGCGAGACCCGGGAAAAGATCCGCGCCGCGTGGAGCCTTTTTACGCCTTGCACGCTCAAGGACTCATTGATAGAAGCCGTTAAAGAGGCTGCGGCCAGCGCGGTTTCTGGCGATGTCGTGCTGCTCTCGCCCGCCTGTTCCAGCTTTGACCAGTTTCAAAACTACCAGCAACGGGGCGACGTGTTCCGCCAGGCTGTCATGGAATTGCCGGGCGCCGGGAAGACCGGGATTGCCCCGGTCCGTGCAGAAGATTGACTTTGGGCTTTGCACTTTTGGATTTGGACTTTAAAAATGCGCCCCGGGATTTTTTTGAGGGAATCTCCGGCGCGAAACATGAACTGACAAAGACCTCGAAGAATGGACGCTGACTGCGCCACTGTTGAAAATGAATACACCGAACCCGCTGGTGCCCCAGGGCACGTTTCAGGATAAGGGCAAAGCCCAAATCCGCATCACTGTTTTTGCCATCCTTGCCGTCCATCTCGTGGCGCTGGGTGTTCTCCTGATTGCTGGCTGCAATAAGAAGGCAGAGCCTGAGCAAGCCGCAGATAACACCGGCATTCCTCCGGTGCCTCCGCTGCCGATGGACACCAACTGGCCGACGCCGCCGGTCCCGACTGGGACGCAGGACGTCACCCAGTTGCCTCCGCCGGTCACGCCGACGCAGGATTTGGTGAATGTGATACCGCCGTTCGTCACTCCGACACCGCCGGAGCCTGTGGCGACCGGGGCGTCTGAGCACACCATCTCGAAGGGCGAATCCTTCTACACGGTCGGCAAGAAGTATGGCGTCGGCTTCAAGGCCATCGCTGATGCGAATCCCGGCGTGAATCCGGCCCGCCTCAAGATCGGTCAGAAGATTATCATCCCCGCCGGCAAGGCTCCGGCCGCGTCGAACGGTGCGCTGGCTCCGGCTCCGACAGTGGGCGAGTCTGCCGCGAAGACTTACAAGGTGAAGTCCGGCGATAACCTCGGAAAGATCGGCAAGTCATTCGGCGTCACTCCGAAACAATTGCGTGCGGCGAACAACTTGAAGACTGACCAGATCAAGGTCGGCCAGACGCTGAAGATCCCGGTCAAAGCTGCCGCTGCGGCTCTCCCGCCAGTGGAAGCGGCTCCGCCGGTTCCCGCCGCGCCTGCCGTCATTCCGCCGGCCACGCTGCCTCCGACCACGCCGGGCCTGCCGCCGCCGGCCCAGTAATCGGCCTGCTCCGTTCCATCTCCAATGTCGAAGCCGGACGCACTGCGTCCGGCTTCTTCTTTTAAGGTAAGAGGACT
>CAMCCU010000184.1 GCA_945872975.1 Pedosphaera parvula Ellin514 | reverse complement strand
AGCAGGAAGGAGAAGTTCCCGTTCGTGCTCGTGTCGATGTAGCGACCCTCCACGGCGAGCAAGTAGCTGCCGGTGTGCGGCACGGTGAATACATCGAGGTCCGTCGTGACGGTGAATTGCTGAAGGACCACATGGCCCAGAGGCGAATGAAGCCTGAGATAGGGATCGTAATTGAACCCCGTGCGCGGACGGCCATCGAAGTAGAACTGGTCGCCCGCGCTGGCATTAAACCGGTAGAGCACGGTGCTGTTGGCCGGTGCCAAGGACCCGCTGACGAGAGTGCCAGGCGTGAAGGCCACGGCGCTGGAAGCGTCCAGGAAACGGAAGGCGTAGCTGCCAGTCTCGTCGGTCGGAGCATCCACCTCGACCATGTAATCACCTGCGGGAAGGTTGAGCAATGAATTGACTTCGTAGCTGTCGGAAGCATCCAGCGCGCGTTCGTTTACCACCACACCAGACGGGCCAGTGAGGGTCCACTTGAACGAACGGTTGACCAGCGAATCGAAGACAAGACGCGTCGGCACCGGAAGGTTGAAGCGGTGAAACTGGCGCTGGCCGGGCGTGGCGATGCTGCCATTCACCGTCGCGCCGATGGCGAAAGTGTTTGTGGCGTCAACGACAGGTTGCAGCAGGAAGGCGAACGTGCCGCTGGCGGCGTTTTCGTTGTAGCGGCCTTCGACGGAGACGACGTAGGTGCCACTGTGCGGAGCGGAGAATACTTCGGCATCAGCAGTGGAGTAGAGCGGCGGCAGCGCGAGGCCATAGGGCCCATATATCTTGAGGTAAGGGGCGCTGCTGAATCCGCTGGAGGGCCGGCCATCGAGATAGAAACGATCGCCTGCGGTGGCGTTGAATCGGTAGAGAGCAGTGCCGCGGGCGGGCGCGATGGAATTGCTGAGGACAAGGCCCGGCGTGAAGGGTGTGGCCGCTGCGGAATCGAGCAACCGGAAGGAATACGTCCCCGCCGCTCCACTGATGTTCAGGCGATAATTGCCGGAAGGCAGGCCCAGCGCTGAGTCGACGCGGTCCAAACTGTCCGAACCCTGGAATGAGCGATCGCTCACGAGTTCACCACCCGGTCCAGTCAACCACCAGCGGAAGTCGGCGTTCACCAGCGTGTCGAAGAACAATCGCGACGCAGCGGCGAGGGTGAAGGTGTAGCTGTTCGTGGTGGTGGCATTCGCCAGATTGCCGTTGATGGTGGCACCCAGCGTCAGCGGCGTGCCGGAGAAGGTAACAGGCACGTTGTCCACGAAGCCGACGTTGAACTGATACGAACCGCTCGTGATGTCGCCAATGTAGCCTTCGACGAGAATCGTGTAAGTGCCGGTAGCCAGCAGTCGGTTCGTGCCTGCATCGGCGGTGCTCATTCCGAACACGCGATTGCCGTAAGGGTCAAATAGTCGCCAGTAGGAATTCGGAATGTCCGTCTGCGTGATCCAGTTGAAGGAGAAACGATCGCCAATGCTGGCGGTGAACCGGTAGGCGTCCGTCTCATTACCCGGATTGAGTCCGCCGCTCACCAGGACGCCAGGTGTAAGCGGAGTGGCCGTGGCGATGTCGAAAAGCCGGAAGCGGTAGCTGCCAGTCCCATCTGCTGAAGCACTGACCGTCAGCCGGTAACTTCCCGGCGATAGCATAAGCAACGGATCGGCAATACTCTGGGCATCGGAACCCGTGAACCCACGATTATTCACGACGCGACCGGAAGGACCATCGAGCGTCCAGCGGAAGCTGCCATCGTTCGTCTGGGAATCGAAGTAAAGCGTGGCCGAGGCCGGCAACGTGAAGTTGTAGTTCTGCGACTGGCCGGGCAGTGCCACGTTACCGGTGACGACTGAACCGAGCGTGAGCGCCTGCGAACCATCGTTGACCGGAACGACATTGAAGACGCAGGAACTGTTCGCCGGACTGCCAACGTATCCCTCGATCAACAAGGTGTAGGTACCAGCCGCCTCCAGAGTCACTGGGCCGAGATCCGAAAAACCGCTGGCGAGAACGATGTCGCCGCTTGGATCAATGCAACGCCAATAAACATTCGGCGCTCCGTTCTCGACAACGGAATCGAAGTAAACGCGGGTACCAGCAGCGACGGTGAACCGATAAACATCGGTCTCGTTCCCTGGCGTGAGCGTGTTCGTAATCACCGTCCCCGGCGTCAGCGCGACAGCGGATGATGCGACATCGATCAGGCGGAACCGATAGCCACCCAACGTGTCGCCGGATGCGGAAACAGTGATCGAATAGTCGCCCGCCTCCAACGCCATAAAGGAGTAACCCTGACCGGAATCAGTGGAGCTGAAGGTGCGGTTGTTGACGAGAGTTCCCGTCGGCCCCTGCAACGACCATCGCAGTGAATTGTTGGTGAGCGAATCGAAATAGACCTTCGTCGCGGATGGCAGGGAGAAGTGATGCGTCTGCGTTTGTCCAGGGAGCGTAACGCTTCCCGAGACGACGTTGCCCAGCACGAGAGATTGCGATCCATCGTTCACTGGCACGACGTTGAAGGTATAGGTGCCGCTGCCGGTTTCACCGGCGTATCCCTCGATCAACAATGTGTAGATACCGCCCGCCGGGAGCGTTACCGGGCCAAGGTCGGAGAACGAATTGGCAAGCACCACGTCGCCGTAGGGATCGATGCAGCGCCAGTACACGTTCGCCAGATTCGCGGAGGCAATCGAATCGAAATAAACTTCCGTGCCCGCCGCGAGCGTGAAGCGGTAGGCGCGAGTCTGGTTGGCCGGATTCAGCGTGCCGGACACCGGAACGCCGGGAGTAAATGGAGTGGCTCCGGCGAGATCGAACAGCCGGAATTGATATCCACCGGTAGTCTCACCCGAACCATTGACCGTGATCGTGTAGTTCCCTGCGGTGAGATTGAGCACGGAGTAGCCCTGCCCCGAGTCGGTCGAGAGGAAGGTCCGGTTATTGACGAGCGCTCCCGTCGGCCCGCGCAGCGACCAGCGAAGGGAACCGTTGTTGGTGAGCGAGTCGAAGTAGATCGTCGTGGCGGTCGCGAGCGAGAAAGTGTAGGTCTGCGATTGGCCCGGAACGGTGACAGCTCCGCTCACCACATCACCGATGGCCAGCGTTTGAATTCCGTCATTCACCGGCATGACGTTCACCGTGTAAGTGCCGCTGCCGGTGTCCGAATGATAGCCCTCGATCAGCAGCGTATAGACACCACTCGCCTGCAGCACGACCGGGCCAAGGTCCGACATCGAGTTTACGAGGACGACGCCGCCCAGCGGATCGATGCACCGCCAGTAAACATTCGGCACGCCGCTCACGCTGATTTGATTGAAGTAAACCTTCGTCCCGGCCGGCGCGGTGAAGCGATAGGCATCCGTTTCGTTCGCCGGACTGAGCGTGCTGCTGATCGGCGTGCCCAGCGTGAACGGAGTGGCGCTGGCGAAATCAAACAGCCGGAATGCGAACCCTCCCGTGGCATCGCCACTACCCGTCACGGTCAGCGTGTAATCACCTGCGGTAAGCACTAGAGGATCGATGAGATTCAAGGCGTCGGAAGCAGTGAATGTCCGGTTGTTGACCCGGGTTCCCAACGGGCCGGCCAGCGACCACCGAAGACTGCTGTTGTTCGTGCGCGAATCAAAATAGAGCGTGGCCGTTCCCGGGAGCGTGAAGAGGTATTGCTGCGACTGGCCGGGCACCGCGATGCTTCCAGAAGTGAGAGCTCCGATGGTCAGCGTCTGCGCGGCGTCGGTGATCGGCACGATGTCGAAGCGATAGGCTTCCGTCGCCGAATCATCGAAATAACCTTCCACGAGCAGAGTGTATGCGCCCGTGAGACCGAGTGTCAGAGGACCGCGATCCGTCCGCAAGTTCGCCTGCGCCACCAAACCGTTGAGCGGATCGAAAAGCCGCCAGCTACTGTTGCCACTGCCGTTGGTTGGAAACGTGTCGAAGAAGAATCGTGAACCCGCCGCAGCATTGAATCGATGGACATCCGTCTCCGAGCCCGGCGAGAGCGTGCCAAGAATCGGCGTGCCGGGCGTGACCACGTTACCGCCGGCGAGGTCCAGCAGTCGGAAGCGGAAGGAACCAATCCCAGCGGAGGCGCGGCGCACCCACAGACGATAGTCACCTGCAGGCAGCTCGATCACCGGCACACCGCTCTGCCCGTCGCTGCCGTTCAATCCCGTGCCGTTCACCAGGATTCCCGGAGGACCGTCCAGATACCAGTTGAAGCTCGGACTGTTGGTCAGCGTATCCATGACCACGCGCGTCGTTGCGCCAACAGTGAAGATGAAATCGTTTGTTGAAATATTCGTCATGCTCCCCGTCACCGTCTGCCCGAGAACGAGGGGAGTTCCCGTGAATGGAACGGGCGGCGTGTTCCCCTGCAACACCACCGTGAAGGAGTAAGGCCCCGCCACATCGTTCCCTGGATAACCCTCGACCAGCAGGGTGTAAACACCCGCCACCCGTTGCGTCACGTTGTTCACATCACTGAACCCACTGCTGAAAACCTCGTTCCCGAAAGGATCGATCAGCCGCCAGTAAACATTGATTGAAGGAGGTGCCGTGAGGCGGTCAAAGAACAACCGGTCTCCCGCTGCCGATGTGAACTGATAGAAATCCGTCTCCGTCCCCGGCGACACCGTGTTAGTCACCAGCGTCCCCGGCACGATCAGACTTGCCGCCGCCAGATCCACGAAACGAAACGCGTAGCTGTTCGTCACGCTGCCATCCCCATCGACCGTCAGCTTGTAGAAGCCGGGTTCCAGGAGCAGAACAGGATAATTGCCCGCATCCGAGGATGCCATCTGTCGATTGTTCACGAGCAGGCCGGTCGGTCCTTCAAGCGACCAGTGCACGGACGGCGTATTGGTCAGCGTATCGAAGTAATAGCGCGCGCGACTGGCGAGGCTGAAGGTATAGACGTCGCGCTCACCCGGCACCGCGATGCTGCCGCGAATGACATTGGTGGAACTCAGTTGAGCCCAACCGGAACCGACGCCCGACAGCACCACCAAGACGCCAAGGAGCATACGAAGATAAGATGTGACGATCATAAGTAATTCCTCGGCTGGTAACACGGCCCCTCACTTGAGGGCCCGATACAACAACCCGTTAACCGTAGCTGGACAAAATAAGCGCCCGAAATCAAGCCGTTGGAGTCACTTTCGACCCGCAAGCCCACGCGACTCCGTCGACGATGGAGGGCGGAATGCAGCAGCCCACTAACATGAACGGAAATCGGGAGGCTGATCTTACAAAATAATGCAAAAAGTTTCTCCACCCGGGAATCCGATGACCCGCTTCAGGCGACCCCTGCCCTTCCACTCGTGGTCGAACTTAAATCCAGCGGTTGAAACTGGGGACAAAGTTGTCAGACCGATTCTCAGAAGTAATTTCCGCAGCCAGGTGGGGTCAGGCGCGCTGCGCCTGACCCGCGCCGCGCATCAGCGGCGCGTGGTGAGAAGGTCCAGACCTGTCAGAGCATACCCTTCCGCCCGCTGATTCGCGGCTGGCCCCACCTTCGGAATCCGGGGCAAGCTCGCCGTCTGTCATCCAGCTGCGCGCCATCGGCTGCCAGTCAGGCCGCGAACGCTGTCTGCCCACCGTCATTCTCTACCAGACTATCGCCATTCCTTGACAGGGGATCGACGTTTTCTTCCGGCGGATCGTCATTCTCTACCAGACTATCGACGTTCTCTCCTGGCGGATCGTCATTCCTTCATGGCCGATCGACGTTTTCTCCTGAGAGATCGCCATTCTCCTCCGGCGGATCGACGTTTTCTCGGAGCGAATGACGTTCGCTCATGACGATCCAAAGGCGATTATGTCGAAACCACAGCGTGTTGCAGCATTTTGTAACAGAGCGGCACGCAATCCCCCCCGGCCGTCCCCAACCGGGCGGCGAACCATTGCTGCGTCACTCAGGCAGGGCATGGGGCAAGTCCACCAAACGCAAAAACCCATTGTCATTTGTTAGAACGCACCCCTTTCCGTAAGTTACGACCTCATGAGAACCACCGGCACGATCACGGACGACTACAACAAGCTCGACGCTGGCGGCGGGCTCGGACTGACGATGCCGTTTTAAGCTCTTTTCAAGTTGAACGACGCGTTAAGCAAACGCACCACCTTGAAACGAGCAGGATAGCCGCCCTCCTGAAAACAATTTGAACAGCGATAGTCCTCGTAAGAAGCAAGCAACCTCTCCGACCTGTCCAATGAACGGCGTGACTTACCGGTCCTTTACTGTTTCTCCAGAGCCTCAAGCATGGCCTGCTCGACGGTCTGGGCTTTCGCCAGTTTTAGATCCACCTGTCCCGCTGGTTCCTGGATCTCCAGGAGTTCCTTTCGGAGCCGCAATAGAAGGACAAAACGTGCCTTGATGAAACTGTCCGTGCGGGAGATCCGTTCGAACAGTTCTTCAAAGCGTATTCTGTCCTTGCTGAGGAAACTGATCATTGCCTGCCGGACGCCGTCTGTTTCATTTCCGCCCAGAAACTGGATGGCATCCTTTACGGGCAAATGGTTTTTTCGGATCAGTATCCACTGGAGGAATGTCCATTCGGAATCGTTCGCAAAGTAATCCAAAGCCTGCTTTCGATCTGCGTGTTTTGGGTCAGCCAGCGCGGGAAGCAGTGGAAGAAAACCTTTGAGCCGGCGCATCTGTGCCGCGCTGGATGGATACCGCTCGACGGCCTCATCGAGTTGGCGCCGCAATAAGACGGTGTTGTCGGCGATCACTGCTTCCCACACCATCATCATCATGTTGCCCAAGCTGCCCGAGTCCGAGTCCTGCAACGCCTTTTTCATGGCCGTCTGATCCTCGTCCAGCGCAGCCATGGCATAGCGCATCTGCCCGATTCCGTTTGCAAAGGTGATCGGATTGCCGACCACGCCGGCCACCTGCCCATAGAACCGTTTGGCGGAAGTGTCTGCGTAGGCCATGAGGTAGTTGTGGAAAATCCAGCCGTGGATGCCGATGTCAGGTGCGTCCCAGAATACCTTCTCCAGTTCCTGCCCCTTCTCGAAGAACGGCATCTTTTCGTATTTCTGCTCCCAAGTCGTGTTGAGTTGGAGGATGGATGGCTCGATCAGCGATCGGGCAAGCTCCTCCTGCAACTTCTGTTTGCCTGGAATTTTCAACGCAACTTTCTCCGTGTTGTTCACGAGGACATGCAGCGCAGTAGCGTCCCCGACCGCTCCGCCCTCCATGTGGAATCGGCTGAGAAAAGGAATAACCTGATCCTGGTGCTGAACGAGCAATCCGCTAACCTGCTGGCCAATCAGCCAGGGTCGCAACCAGCAGCGCCGCCAGTAGAAGTGTGGGTTCTGGGCAGGGTCTGCGCTCCAAATCGGAAACGGAAACGACCGCAAGGCGTGGGAAGACGTATCTGCGAACTGCATGCGCCGCAGTCTTGCCACCATTTCAACTGGTTCCCGCGACGCAGGGAAAAGAAAGAATATCGAACTGCCTTTTACGTGCATGCTCGAATTGGTGGCAATCGAGGCCGCAAGATCGCGGACTCCCCATGTTCGGCTCACAAACCGATGGCGCGTTTCCAGATTCACGCAGGTGGACTCCCACCCGTACTGCAACAAATCCCGGGCTGTCACTACCGCTGTTGGAATCAACGGCCCCAGTCCTTCCGTGTACGCATCGCTTAAGATGGCCGACATCCCCGACAACCCGATCACGCTTGCATCGATGTTCGGACTGACCCCCTCCAGCAGCGCCACCTTCAGGTCAGTTCGGGATTTATCAACGAGCTTCGCATGGCCGGAATAATCCAGGGCGGAGAGCGGCTGTGCGTGCAGGGCATCGAGCCATGCCTGCCGGGCCAAGGTGGGCCACATTCCCTCCGTCACACGTCCGCCCGAGACGCCCGATCCGAGACTGAGGTGAGGAGAATAATCGTAGAGCCGCGAAACGGTCTCCTTGTCTGAAGCGAAGATTGCGTACATCGCCGTCCCCAGCGTCGATGCTAAATCGGTCGTGCCGCAGTGGTAAGCCATCATGGGCATAGCAAAACGGCGATGCTCCTTCGCCGCTGCATAAACAAACCCTGCCTTGGCCCGTGGCCGCTGCAGGAGAAAGCTCCAGCCGTGCGACACGGGACCCGACGATTCAGCCAGCGGCGCATCCTTCGGATGATTTTTCCAGAGGGCCACCGCCGCATTGTCGCGGCCTGTCAGAAAGAGGGTCGGAGCCCAACAAGCATCCATTGGGCTGGCGTCGGTCAAACCCATCTCAGCAAGGCAAAGCCAGGCAGCACTGCGGGCCAGTAATAGAGCATCAATGGATAACGCACCGCCGATGGCAGGCAAAGCGGCACCTTGTAGCAAACCGGCTAAATGGGCAGGCACATGCTCTTGCTTCGGGCTGGATTGCTGAAATTTCCACGTGGCCTGCAGTGTCTCAAGTCGTGAATAGCCGGCCTCATTCACGCCGCGCCAGAATTCCGCCGCAGAATTGGTCCCACTCGATTTTTCTACAGCGCGCCATTGCAGATTCCAAAGCTGCTTGAAGACAGTCCGGTAAAAGATTGGGCCGTCTCTCAGCAAAGAGTCCGGATAGGTCACCGTTGCCTGACGAAGGACGTTGGAGCGGGAATCCAACCATTGGATTTTCCACGCAGTATCCATATTCGGCTGGGTCTGAACGTCGAAGGTGACCTGTGCGTAACTCGTCGCTCCGGCACCATTGTCCCGCCACGCTAGAACTCGGGCCGCCTCGACCACAAAACACCTCTGCGCGAGGTCGTGATACTCGGTATCAGGAGCGTAAAATTGACCGACCGCAGACACGGTCAAGGCAATCCAAGCAAGGGTAAGAATCGTCCAAACTCTCCGGCGCAACATGGTGGCAGAATATTCGCGGACCTCGATATGTAAAGTGATTCCGGCCTAAAGAAATCCATTAAGCCGAACCGATGCAGAAGAAACCTCACGCCAAGGCCGCAAAGGCCGCAAAGTGAAAACCGGACGGGGGCATTTTATCAACCGAAACTCCGTTCACCGTCTGGCGGCTTGTTTTCCGTGCGTCTCTTTCCACTTTCTTTGCGTCCGTGGCGGACTTTGCGTGAGGCACTCTGATTTGAACTGAATGGATCCGGTTAAGGTCTTATACGGTTCCCGACCCCCAGCAACATTTTGCCGTGAGTCAATACGCGATGCCTCTTGCCGAAGGCCGCGCCTGCTGGTCAACGAAACCCATGGCCGTTCGGAGACAAGCGGGAACCATTTCCTACTTCGGCCGGTGATACTTGTGGCAGGTCACGCAGGTATCCGCCGCGCCACCACGCGGGCTGTGACAGCTCGCGCAGGATTCCTTCGTGGGGAGAATGATGTCCGCCGTGTCCTTGCTGCGCACCGCGTCGTGGCATTGCGTGCAGGCGACCTTCGCGTGGCTGGCGTGATCGAACGCACCGTGCTTCAGCCAGCGTTCCGCGATGACCGGCTTCGTAATCTCCGCTCCACCACGCGGAGCCGGCTTCACGTCGTGGCAATAAACGCAGCCGGGATACAAGGCCCGCGTCGCACCGCTGACGGAGCCGACGTTCGCCTCCGGTCCGGCCAGCGCCGTGCTGAAGAACACGCGCTTCTCCAGCGCTTCCCCTGAACCCGCCTCCGCCTGGAGACGTTGAATCTTCTGCTGAACGAACTGCTTCTGAGGTTCCGC
>CAMCCU010000183.1 GCA_945872975.1 Pedosphaera parvula Ellin514 | reverse complement strand
ATCCAGCAGGATGTGACGGAGTATCTTTTTCTCGAAGGTCCGGTTGACTACGTCTGGCATTTTGCGTCGCCGGCCAGTCCCATTGATTACTTGGAGCTGCCAATCCAAACCCTGAAAGTTGGATCTCTTGGTACTCACAAGGCGCTGGGTCTGGCGAAGGAGAAGGGGGCCCGCTTCCTTATTGCGTCCACTTCTGAGATTTATGGTGATCCGTTGGTGCATCCCCAAACGGAGGATTATTGGGGGAACGTCAGCACGATCGGACCTCGCGGTTGTTACGATGAATCAAAACGTTTCGCCGAGGCGTTGACGATGGCCTATCATCGTGAGCACAAGATCGCTACGCGCATCGTCCGCATCTTCAATACGTATGGCCCGCGCATGCGCCTTAATGACGGACGAGTAGTTCCTGCGTTTGTCAGTCAGGCGTTGCAAAACAAACCCATCACGGTATTCGGGAAAGGCACCCAGACGCGGAGTTTCTGCTTCTACGCTGATCTCATTGAGGGCATCTATCGACTGATGATGGGATCGCATTCCGAGCCGGTGAACATTGGGAATCCACGAGAGATGACGATGCTTGAGTTCGCTCAGGAAATTATCAAAGCCACCGGTTCGCGGAGCAAAATCACGTTCAAGCCGCTGCCGCAGGACGATCCCAAACAACGTCGTCCGGATATCACGAGAGCTCGCACCTGGCTGAAGTGGGAGCCGAAGGTTTCTCTTTCTGAAGGGTTGCAGCCGACGATCGAATATTTCAGAAGTAAAATTTCCAGGTGATCTTTTTTTGAATTCAAGTATGGTCGTCGTAATTCCAGAGCGCGGGAATGTTTTCTGTTTGACCGAAAGAAACGTTCCCTGTAATCACCACGGTCTTTCCGTAAATAGACAACGGCCGAGAGAGCCTTTGTTGTCGAGCAGGCAGCGCTTTATGCTGCACGGAATGGACGAATGCTGAACAAGAAATCATTTCTGGTGGTTGACTTTGGAGCCACCAATCTAAAACTCGCAGAGTTCGAGTTGACCGAAGCTGGCGGGTTGTCCCTCCGGCAGTACGGTTTCAAATCGCTTGGGCAGGATGGGACTCAGGAGTCCACTCGCGAAGCGGCGATGCTGAAGGGGCTTCAGGAGGCGCTGGCGGAGAAATCTTTCGAGTCGCGCAACGTCAACATTTGCGCTCCGGGCTACCACACGTTTTCCAAGTTCGTAAAGCTTCCCCCTGTTGATACCTCCAAGGTGACTCAGATCATCCAGTACGAGGCGCAACAGAATGTTCCTTTTCCCTTGGAAGAGGTTGTTTGGGACTATCAAATCCTTGGTGCCGCGCCCAGCGGAGAGTTGGAAGTACTGCTGGTTGCGATTAAGTCTGACATCGTTGAGGGGCTGTTCCGCACCGCGGACAAGGCGGGCCTCCGCCTGCAGTTGGTGGATGTTTCGCCAGCGGCGTTGTGCAACGCGTTCCGGTATAACTACGGCGATCTCGAAGGATGCACGATGCTGCTCGATATCGGTGCCAAGACGAGCAACCTCCTCTTCTTCGAGAAGGGAAATGTGTACTCCCGTGGCATCAACATCGGGGCCAACGCCATCACCCAAGATTTCGCGAAGGAATCCAAACTTGGGTATGACGACGCTGAAAAGCTGAAAATCGAAGAGGGCTTCGTCAGTTTGGGTGGTGCTTATGAGGAGCCTGAAAATCCCCATCAGGCTGCGATTTCCAAGATTGCCCGTCAGGTCCTCACTCGCCTGCATATTCAAGTTAACCAGACCATTCAGTTTTATCGCGGCCAACAGGGAGGGTCTCCACCGGATCGATTGTTCCTTTCCGGCGGTGCCACCAGCATGCCTTACACGGCGCAGTTCTTTTCCGAGAAGTTGAACCTGCCGGTGGAATACTTCAATCCGCTTCGCAACCTCCAGATCGACGAATCGCTTTCACGCGAGGAGTTGGCCAAGGTGGCGCATTCGCTGGGCGAAGCGGTTGGCTTGGGCTTGCGGAATCTCGCTCATTGCCCGGTGGAATTGAATCTGATGCCGAAGAGTTCGCTCAAGCGGCAGGAGTTCAATCAGAAGAAACCCTATCTGGTCGCGTCAGTGTTCTGCCTGATCCTCGTCGTCTTCGCTTTTGGCTGGTTCTATGAACAGGTGGCGACTGAAAAGCAGAAGGCGTTGGATAAGCTCAAGCCGACAG
The DNA here is from genome assembly GCA_945872975.1 of Pedosphaera parvula Ellin514. Taxonomy (GTDB): domain Bacteria; phylum Verrucomicrobiota; class Verrucomicrobiia; order Limisphaerales; family JADJPG01; genus JADJPG01. The sequence continues at coordinate 7,479 of CAMCCU010000183.1, read as the reverse complement.
TGGACCAGTTGAAACGCGACGATCAGAAGACGAAAGATGGAGTTGCTGCGCTGAAGCGAATTCAAGCTGAAGCGGATAATTATTTCGAATGGATGGAGGAGCGTACGTATTGGGGATCCCTCCTTACCACGTTTCGCGACTCTCTGATTTCGGTCGAAGACAAAAAAGAGAAGGAATTTAACACCAAGACTGGTGTTTGGATTGAGCGTCTGACGCCAGTCGTTCCGCCAGGGTATTTGATGGCGTCCTTGCCTGCCGGGTCGTTTATGCAAATGGCAGCGCAACAAGCTGCAGCGCCTGCCACTGCGCCTGCCACGGGTCGTGGTCGCGGTGGTGCTGCGCGCAATGCTGCCGCGAAAGCTTCAGGGGGCGGGTCGAATCAAATTGATACCGTGGTGCTGACCTGTCGCAGTGTTAACCTGACCTCAGTCAAGTCAGATGCCAATACGGTTCTTGCAGAGGCGTTGGCTGAGGAGTTGCGCGGCCGGACGAACGAGTTTGTCGCTGACGGCACGAAAGTCACGGGGGACATCGCAGGTGGTGATGTGACAAATCTAACCTTCACTTTTCAGGTGACTGTGAAGCTGGCCAGGCCGATGAATCTCAGCCAGTAAATACTGCCATGCTCTGGATCAAACGAAATCTCTTTCTGGCGGTGGGTGGCCTCGTCGCGCTGTTGCTGCTGGCCGGCGGTGTTTACTACTTCATCAGCGCGCAGCAGCGTAGCAAATCCATCGAGGAGGAACTCGAAGGGAACAAGGCGGAACTGAACCGGTTGCAGGGGCAGACTCCTTATCCAAGCCAGTCCAATATTGAGATAGCGAAGAAAGAAGCGGATAAGCTTGGTGCGGCGGTCAGCCAGTTGCATCGGTACTTCGCTCCTGTGCGGGCCGAGAAGATGACAGGGATTGAGTTTCGCCGGTATTTGGACCGGACCCTGGCCGAGCTTCAGGAGTCGGCGAAGAGCGCCAAGACCGGACTGCCTAGCTCTGGTTACGCTTTCTCATTCGAGACACAGAAGCCGAAAACGAGCTATAGCGATGGAACCTTTCCGATGGTTCCTGAACAAGTCGCTGAGGTTAAGGCGATCACTCGGATTCTTTTCGATGCTCATGTGGATCCGCTCATCAATGTCCGTCGAGCCCGGGTATCAAAGGATGACGAGGAGAGCAGCGCCAACAGTGATTATCTGGCGTTAAAAATTGAGACCAACGCGACGACCGGCACGGTCAACAGCCCGTATGAATTGACGTTTGGATGCCTCAGTTCGGAGTTGGCCGCAGTGCTTGAAGGGTTGGCTGCATCGCCTCATGGCTTTATCGTAAAGGCAATCCAGGTGGAGCCTACGATTGAGTCGGGAACAAACTCCCCGGCGATGACGCAGTCGGGTGTTGTTGGCCAGTCCACTCCCCGCCGCCCGGGCGTTCAGCCGGTGCCTGGCCAGAGACCACCACCGGGAACGGCTCCGGCGGGCGGCGTCAAGCCGGGCCTGGCGGACAAGCCGGTATTCCTCCTGAAGGAGAGGCGGCTCAAGGTCACCCTTCTCACCTACGCCATCAAAGCGGTCAAGTAACGCCATGGAGCAAGTCAAAAAAATCGGGCAATTGTGCCGCCAGCATTACGAGAAACTCATTCTTGTTTTTGTGCTGCTGCTGCTTGCTGGTGCTGTCTGGGTGCTCTATGGCGCGAGCCAGGAAGAGAGCGAAAAAATCCAGCAGATGACGGAGGGCTACACCAAGAAGGCGGGCTCGCCCATCAAGCCGGTGAACCTTTTGCCCTTTGAAGCAGCGATGAAGACGGCGACCAACCGTCCTTCGCTCAATTATTCAGGCAAGCACAACCTGTTCAGCCCCGTGAAGTGGCAGCAGAATCGTGGAGGCGGTGGTGGTGTGATCAAGGTGCAGAGTGGAACCGAAGTAGGCCCGAGCGCGATGCGCATCGTGTCTACTTCTCCGCTTCAACTGACTGTCGCATTTGGTCGTGCGGCACTTTCCGGTGCTGAAGTGAGCGGCTACCATATTCTGGTGACGAACGAGTTGGCTGTGGCTGCCCGTCAGAGGTTCATTACTCAATTCGTCGGGACAGGTGCCACCAATTCTCAAGTCTTCATCCTGTCTGAAGTGAAGGGACCGCTGGAAGCTCCGACTGAAATGATCGCTCAGCTCAAGGATTACAACAATGAGAAGATCTCTTTTGCTCCGCAAAAACACTACGTCCGCACGGTCGGATTCGAAGCTGAATTGAAGTATCCTGTCAGTGGTAAAGTTTACTCGAAATTGCGCAAGGATTCTTCGCTCGATATCGACGGTGAAACTTACAAAGTCGTGGACATCGCCGCGAGCAAGGTTGTATTGTCCGATGACTCAAACGGCAAACGCCACATCATCGAGCAAATGGTCGCGCCATGATGGAATATCGCTCTCGATTTGGATTTATTTTTAGCCCATGAAGAAAGTCGCACTCACATCCCTCTGTCTCGCTTTGGCTCTTCTCTGCCCTAGCAAAGTCCACGCCCAAAAGTCCGACATTGACTTAGCCACCGAGGAGGGGGCTCGGCGTCAGGCATTAAAAATCGAATTGGATCGAAAGCTCGCCGACGCTCAGACAGCCGAGAAGAAGGGTGCATTTCTCGAGTCCGCCCAAATCTATACCGACTGCATCACCTTGGTGAAAAAGATCACCACCGGAGTCGATGGCCAGCACAAGCAGGCGCTTGAGGGATTCATCGCGACGCGTTTGCAGCTTGCTGAACAAGCGCAGCGAATCGGTGACTATGCGGCTTCAGACAACCAGTACGCGCGGATACTCAAGGAAGACCCAAAGAACGAGCGGGTGATTCAATTGAGCAAGGCGAACAAGGAAACGCTGGCTGCCGAAGCGGGGCGGCGCCCTAGCGATGCCGCAATCGCGAAAATGCCAGACGTTCATACCAATCGGGTCAATGCTGCGACGCTGGTTCAGGACGGAAAACTTTTCTTCGAAGCGGGACAATTGAACGAGGCTGAAGGAAAGCTCCGTCAGGCTCTCAAATTAGATCCTAGCAATCGCGCGGCGAGTTATTATCTCGAGCTGGTTCTCGATCAGCGATCGAGGAATACCAATGTCCGGAGTGAAATCAGCCGCCGTGAACAAATACTGGCCGTGGAACAGGCGTGGTTGCCACCTCTAAAACGCGATCTTCCAGTACCCAATGCCTATGCAAGGACCAATATCGTTCATACCGGGCGCGGTCGGCAGCTCATCTATCAAAAGCTCGATACCATTCGAATCGATGAGTTGGCGCTGGACTCAATTCCGCTCCAAGGCGTGATTGAGCAGATCAGCAAGGATGCGAAGGCGCGCGATGTTGAGAAAAAGGGAATCAACTTCATCATCAACAACAACGTCGATCCCATCCCGCAGGCGGCTCCCACGATTGATCCCACGACTGGTTTGCCAACGGCCGCGGCGAATGCTGCTGGCGATGTCGATATCACCCAGACAACCATCAAGTTGATGCCGCCGTTGCGGGATGTCACGCTGCGTCAGGCGCTGGATGCGCTCGTGAAGGTCGCAGACCGGCCGATCAAATACTCAGTCGAGGAATACGCTATCGTCTTCTCGCTTCGCGCGCCGGAATCACCGGCTCTCCATACGCGTTTCTTCAAGATTGATCCCAATACCTTCATGCAAGGCATTCAGGGTGTCTCGTCTTTCAGCTTCGGTCAGGGACAAGGCGGTGGCGGTGGCGGTGGCGGTGGTGGTGGCGGTGGCCGAGGCGGTGGTGGTGGTGGCGGTCGAGGCGGCGGTGGTGGTGGTGGTGGTCAGCAGGGTGGCGGGCAGAATGGTCAAAGCCAGGGTGGTGCCGCTTATGTCGGAGTAAGCCTTGCAGCACAGGCCCAGGGTGCAGGTGGCCAGGGTGCCCAGCCCCAACAAGCGGGTCGTCAACCTGGTCAGGCAGGGGCTCCCAATCTCGGTGGTGCCGGCGTGAATTTTGTGACGACAGTCACCTCTTCGGAACAAATGCAGTTGGTGGCGCGGCAGTTCTTCACCACAGCGGGTGTTGATTTCAACGCCCCGGGCAAGCAGCTTGTTTTTAATGATCGTCTGGGCCAGTTGATGGTTCGCGCGTCGCTCCAAGATTTGGATATCATTGAGCAGGCGGTGCAGGTGTTGAACATGGCTCCGCCTCAGGTGACGATCGAAGCGAAGTTCGCTGAAATTACTCAAACCGACAGCAAGGCGTTGGGCTTCGACTGGTTTTTGGGAAACACCTTGGCGGGTAATGGTAAGCTGGGCATGTCCGGTGGAACAGCTCCGTCGTATGGCTCTCCGTCAGGCTCTGGTTCGTCGGCGAATCCGTCGGGAGTTTTCCCCGGGCCATATTCGACTGACCCGTTGAACCCTGGCGTTTTCACTCCGAGCGCGGGGACTATTCCCTCGTCTGGCGGGGACAACTTATTGACAGGTGGTCTGCGGAACAGTGCTCCGGCATTGGGCACACTGACGGGCATTCTCACTGATCCTCAATTTCGCGTTGTGATTCGCGCGTTGGAGCAGCGTCAAGGCGTGAATGTGATGGCCGCTCCGAAGGTCACTACGCTGAGTGCTCGTCAGGCGCAGATCAAGGCGGTGCGTGTCCGTTACATTGTTACTGAGTTGGATCTAAGCCAGACTTCTGGCGGCGGCGGCGGTGGTGGTGGCGTGACAGGGCAGACAACTGGTGGTGGTGGTGTCGGTTCCACAGTCCAGCCGATCGCTGAGCCCTTTGAATTGGGTCCTGTGCTGGATGTGATTCCGTATGTTTCGGCGGATGGTTACACGATCCAGATGACCATCATTCCGACCATCAAGGACTTTGAAGGTTATGATCTTGAAAACGCTCGGTTGTTCCAAGCGCAGGCGCAATCGGTTGGCGGTGGTAGTGGAGGTGCCGGCAATCCGCTCTCCCAGATCACTCCGTTGCCGATTTTCCGGCTACGCCAGGTGGTGACCAGTTCAATCGTCTGGGACGGTCAGACCGTTGTCCTCGGCGGGTTGCTGCTGGATGAAACGACCAAGCTTAAAGACAAGGTGCCGTTCCTTGGAGATTTGCCGCTGGTGGGACGCTTGTTCCGCAGTGAGTCAACGCAAGCGAAGAAGACCAGTCTGGTCATCTTTGTCACTCCTACCATCATCGATCCGGCTGGTAATCGGGTGCATTCCGACGATGACCTGCCTTTTGCACAATCAGGAACGCCTCCGCAACCCAAGCCCATCACCCAGTAACAAACCCACTAGTGCGGGTGATGGAGAAAGGTAGCGGGCGAGGGACCGTTACTCCGGGAACCTGGCACGTCAATGTTGCGATGCCGACGGCCAAACCCAACCGGGTGCTAATTGTAGATGGACACGCCTATGCCTACCGCGCGTTTTACGCGATCCGCGAGTTATCCTCGCCGGCTGGCGTGCCGACCAATGCGATTTACGGGTTCATCAAAATGCTAGGCAAACTCCAGCTCCAGCTTTCGCCCTCCCATGCGGTTGTCGTGTGGGATGGTGGATTGTCCTCTGAGCGGACGGTGGAGCATCCTGGTTACAAGGCGCAACGTCCGCCCATGCCGGAATCGTTGGGACAGCAGATCGATGAGATCGGCGAATATCTTTCGGCGGCTGGAATAGCGTCTGTGTGTCAGGACGGAGTGGAGGCGGACGATTGGATTGCAGCGTTCGCTGGAAAGGCCTCCGGGGAGATGCCAATGGTTGTCGCCAGTGCCGACAAGGACTTCATGCAGCTTGTCTCGCCGCACGTTGGCCTGGCGAATCCGAACGATAAATCTGACAAGGTCTGGACTGCGGAAGACGTCGTCGTGAAATCAGGCGTATTGCCGGGGCAAATCGTGGATTGGCTATCGCTGATCGGCGACAGCGTGGACAATATTCCTGGCGTGCCGGGAGTAGGCCCGAAGACTGCGACCGATCTGCTGAAGCAGTTTGGAACCGTTGAGTTGCTCTATGCGCGTCTGGATGAAGTTAAATCCCAGCGTTTGCGGGAGAGCCTGGCTGCAGCGAAGGAGGTTGTGCTGATGAACCAGCGATTGATCCGCCTCAAGCCCGCTGAGTTGCCGGTGAACATGGACGAGTTGGAGATCCGGCCGTCCAGTCTGGAGCGCCTCCGGGAGCTGTATGCCGGATGGGGATTCAAGACCATGCTCGCTCAACTGGGTGGTGCTCCCCTGACCCAGGGAGCACTGCTGTGAGAATGTCATTGAAACAATTTTTTTCCAGCATGCACCTTCAGAAAACATCCAGAAACACTGTGGCATTTGTTGTTCAACGTCAGAGTGACGAGCCAAAAAGTGGAAGTCGTGGACAAAGGCGCAGCCCACTGCTACATCTGATCGAACTTATGTTACCACCGCTCAGCACGCTGAGAGCACAGGTGTTTTGTGCTCCCGCATCGGCGACTTGCCGCTGGATTCTCGCGGCCTTCCTCGGGTTGAATGCCATCACTACCGCGGTAGCCACGGCAGAGGAAGCGGTGATTGGCAATCTTCCTGGCGAGCAGGATTTTCCCTCAATCAGTATTGGTGCATCCGGCGGCTATCTTGCATTCGAGGATAACCGAACGGGCAGCGGGCGCGATGGACGGGGAATTTCCGCTGTCGCCTTAAACTTGGAACTTCAGGCCCACGGAGAACCATTCCGGGTCAATCAACTTTCCCTCGGCAAGAATGAGAAGCCTCAGGTGCTGACGCTTGGCAATGGAAACACCTTGTTCGCGTGGGAAGTCCGGCAGGGGGCGAAGGCGGGCATTTATACCCGTGTCTTGGGGGCCAACGGCCTCTTCTCATCCACTGAAGCCCTGCTCAACACCGTCACCTCCAAGCAAACGATCAAGCAGACGGCGAAGTGGGCGGCGCACTATCAAGGCAAGTGGAAGACAAGGACACACAAGTTCAAGGACATCATCACCAACACTCGCGAACAGGCGGGCGCGGTTTCCATGGCGGTCCTTCCCGATGGCGGTGCGGTTTTGGTTTATCATGCGGTGCGTCGCTGCGAGACTAACTCGTGGTATTTGAAGGATGTCGTATACATCAGCCGGGGAATTTTCCGGACGAACGCCGTTCTAACCCCCATCCGGATGACCGGTGACTGGATGCATGATGTCTTCATGCAGCGTCTTGACCCCGCCGGGCGCAAAGTTGGCGAAGAAATTCTCGTGAACCAAAACACGGAATTCAACCAACGGACGCCTTCCGTCGCGGCTCTGGATGACGGCAGACTCGTGGTGGCTTGGGTCAGTGAGTCTCCCCTTGGTCTGGCATCGACGAACAATTTCCGCGTCAATTTGATGTATAGGGTTTTCGATCCGCAGGGGCAGTCGGTTTTGGACGAGGATAAAGTCGCTGCTGCCGACAACTTGATTCAAGCGAACCCGGTGGTGAGTTCGAATGCTGGTGGAGGCTTCACGGTGTTGTGGAGTCAACAAGAGGGAGCGACGGCGCGGGGATGGGA
>CAMCCU010000182.1 GCA_945872975.1 Pedosphaera parvula Ellin514 | reverse complement strand
GAGAATTTTCTGGCAGGGAACCATCACGCCCATGTCGATCACCTCGTAGTTGTTACAGGCGAGCACGACGCCGACGATGTTCTTGCCGATGTCATGCACGTCGCCCTTCACGGTCGCGAGCACGATCTTGCCCTGCGCTTTTACAGCTTCGCCGCGCGCCGCCATCGCGGCCTTCTCGGCTTCCATGAACGGCGTGAGATACGCGACGGCCTTCTTCATCACGCGCGCGGACTTTACGACCTGCGGCAGGAACATTTTGCCAGCGCCGAACAAATCCCCGACCACGCTCATGCCGGCCATCAGCGGACCTTCGATGACGAGCAACGGGCGGCCGAGCTTGGCGCGGGCTTCCTCGGTGTCGATGTCGATGAAGAGGTCGATGCCTTTCACGAGCGAGTGCGAGAGGCGTTCCTCGACGGTGCCTTTGCGCCATTCTTCTTCGACCTTCTTGTCCGTGGCGGTGGTGCCCGCGCTGGCGGCCTTGAGCTTCTCGCCGTGTTCAACGAGGCGTTCGGTGGCGTCGGGACGGCGGTTCAGCAACGCGTCCTCGACGAGTTCCTTCAGCTCCGGCTCGATCTCCTCATACACTTCCAACATGCCGGCGTTGACGATGCCCATGTCCATGCCGGCCTTGATGGCGTGGTAAAGAAACGCGCTGTGCATGGCCTCGCGCACAGGGTTGTTGCCGCGAAAGCTGAACGAGACGTTCGACACGCCGCCGCTGACTTTGGCGTGCGGCAGGTTCTGTTTGATCCAGCGCGTGGCCTCGATGAAGTCCACGGCGTAGTTGTTATGCTCCTCGATGCCGGTGGCGACGGTGAGAATGTTCGGATCGAAAATGATGTCCTCGGGCGGGAAGCCGACTTCATCGACGAGGATGCGATAGGCGCGCTCGCAGATGCGGATCTTCTCGGCGTAAGTCGCGGCCTGCCCGTTCTCATCAAAAGCCATCACCACGACCGCCGCGCCGTATTTCAAAACCTTGGCGGCTGATTCGCGGAACTTCGCCTCGCCTTCCTTGAGCGAAATGGAGTTCACGATGCCTTTGCCTTGAAGGCATTTTAGGCCGGCCTCGATGACTTCCCACTTCGAGGAATCGACCATGAAAGGAACCTTGGCGACTTCCGGCTCGCTGCCGAGGAGCTGGAGGAAACGCGACATCGCGGCGACGCCATCGATCATTCCCTCGTCCATGCAGATGTCGATGATGTTAGCCCCGTTCTCGACCTGCTGGCGCGCGATGGCGACGGCCTCGTCGTATTTCCCTTCCTTGATGAGCTTCGCGAACTTCGGCGAACCGGCGACGTTGGTGCGCTCGCCGATCATGATGTATTGCCCGATCTGCTGCGTGAACGGCTGCGATCCGGAGAGGCGAAGGGGAATGGGAGTGACGGCGGCTGACGCGGGCGCAGACATGCCGCCGAGTCGTTCAGTTCCGCTCTCCTTTGGAGCGAGGTCGCGTGGATGCCGGCCTTCCAGCGCCTTCGCAATCGCCGCGATGTGTTCGGGCGTGTTGCCGCAGCAGCCGCCGGCGATGTTCAGCAATCCGCTCTGCGCGAACTCACCGAGGTAGTTGCCCATGTCTGCCGGTGTCAGGTCAAAGCCGGTCGGTGAAAGCGGATTGGGCAGCCCGGCGTTCGGATAACACGAGATCGCGGCGCTCGACTTGGCGGCAAGTTCCGCGAGGAACGGCCTCATAAAGTCAGGCCCGAGCGAACAGTTCAGGCCGACCGAGAGCGGGTTGATGTGCTTCACTGCATTCCACATGGCCTCGATGGTCTGTGCGGAAATCATCGTTTCGCCACCGCGTCCTACGGCGGCGGAGATCGAAACCGGCAGGATGATTTTGTCAGCGTCGAAGACTTCTTGAATCGCCACCAGCGCCGCCTTGGCGTTCAGAGAATCGAAGATTGTCTCGACGAGCAGGAGGTCCGAGCCGCCCGCGATGAGCGCGCGCACCTGGTTGATGTAAGCCTGCTTCACCTGGTCGAACGTGCAGACGCGAAAGCCCGCGTCATCTGCATCCGGGGAGTTCGAGAGCGAGACGGTCAGCGGCCCGATGGCCCCGGCGACGAATCGCTGCTTGCCGTCCTTGTTCGCGACGCGGTCCGCCCATTCGCGACATTGGCGCGCGGACTGTTCGTTGATCTCCCAGGCGAGGTCGTTTAGGAACTTGTCCTCGATGATCTTCTGGTAGAACGCCGGGTCTTTGCGGCCGCCTTTCCGGCGCGGATCTTCCACGAAGAACTCGCTCTGGCTGATGCCGGTCGCGCCGAAGGTGTTCGTCTCGATGATGTCCGCGCCGGCTTCGAGGAAGCGCCGGTGGATGTCGCAGATCATGTCCGGCTGCGTGAGCGAGAACAGGTCGCCGTTGTTCAGCAGTGGCTCCTCAGAATTGGCGAAACGCGTGCCGCGAATGTCTTCCTCCTTCATCCCGTAGGTACGGATGGTCGTGCCCATCGCGCCATCGATGATGGCGATGCGTTCGCGGAGAAGTTTCTCCAACTGCGGGCGGCTGTTCTGTTTTGTGCTCATGCGAATTCCATTCAGCTACGAGACCGTTATCGGTCCAATCGCAGCCCGGCGAGACTATAGTTCCGACACTTGTGGCCAGTCAAATCATCAAATCAGGATTGGAGGATATGAGTCTTGCTCCTGTTCGTGCTTTGGTGGGCGGATGTGCACCCGTAGTTGTTTTGCCTTTTACCGAGATGGTTCTGCCGTCATGCTGATGCCATGTCTGGTTTGATTGCTATCGTTGGTCGTCCGAATGTCGGAAAGTCCGCCCTGTTCAACCGCATTGTGCGCAAGCGCATTGCCATCGTGCATGACATGCCTGGTGTCACGCGTGATCGTGTGACGGCGGAAGCGGAGTGGCGCGGTCGTCCATTTACACTCGTGGACACAGGCGGCATCGGCCTGCTGCGCGGCGAGAAGTCGGACGACGTGATTATCAAGGCGGCGTTCGACCAGGTGCAAATCGCCATCGATTCCGCGAGTTCCATCATACTCGTCGTCAATGTGCAGGAAGGAGTCGTTCCGCTGGACCGCGAAGTCGCGCAACGTTTGCGCCAGAGCGGGAAGCCGGTGATCGTGGCGGTGAACAAGGTGGACACGGCGCGCGCCGAATCCGGCGTGCCGGAGTTCGCAGTGCTGGGCTTCGACAAGATTTTCCCGGTGACGGCGATTCACGGCGAGGGCATTGAGCTGTTGATGAACGAGGCGGCGAAGCATCTGCCTCCTTATGTTGCGGCACCAGTGGAGGCCGAGCCGGTCGAGGAACTGGTCGAGGGCGAAGAAGCAACGGTCAAACTTCGTCCGCGCAAGGTCGGGCCGCTGAAGATCGCGATCGTGGGCCGGCCGAACGTCGGCAAGAGCTCCATCATCAATTCGCTGACCAACTCGGAGCGCGTGATTGTCAGCCCGATTCCAGGGACGACTCGTGATTCCGTGGACGTCCCGTTTGAGGTCGAGACGGATGGCGTGCGGCAAAAGTATATTCTGATCGACACGGCTGGGATGCGGAAATCGCGGCGCGTGAATGATTCCGTGGAGTTCTTCAGCGTCAAGCGGACGGAAGAATCCATCGCCCGCTGCGACATCGCGGTGCTGGTGATCGATGCCGAGGCGGGCATTGGCGAGCAGGACAAGAAGATCGCGGACCAAATTGTGGAGCAGCGTCGCGCGTGCATCGTGGTCATTAACAAGTGGGATCTCATTGCGGACGCAGTGCGCGAGGCGCGCGAGGAGGAGATCGCGAAGCGTGTCGCCAAGCAGCGCACCGAAGGCCAGGACAAGCCGATGACCACGCTGGGCGAGTTCGGCCAGTGGGTGCAGGAACGCTTGTTCTTCCTCGATTACGCGCCGGTCATCTTCACCTCCGCGCAGACCGGCTTCCATCTCGACCGCCTGCTCGAAGCGGTGCGTTACGTGGGTGCGCAGCTTCAGCAGAAAGTTCCGACGGCGATTCTCAATCGAACCATCCACGCCTCCGTCGAGCGCCGCCAGCCGGTCAGCGACATGGGGCATCGGTTGAAATTCTATTACGCGACCCAGGTCCGCCAGGCACCGCCGACCTTCCTGCTCTTCGTGAATCGCGACGAGATGTTCTCCGATCAGTACAAGAAGTATCTCGGTGACCAGATGCGCGCGGCGTTCGGCTACGAAGGATGCCCCATCGTGCTCGTGCCGAAAGCGCGCCCGAAAACGATTACACCCCTGCGAAAGTTCAACCTTAGCCGGACACCCGCCGCTGCCGGTGCCGGTGCGGGCAAGGGCGAAGCGAAGGAAGGCGCACGGCCCGGGGGTAAACCAAGTGGTAGGCCGGGCGCAAGACCCGGCGCAAGACCCGGCGCACGGCCGGGTTCGGAGTCAGGACGCAGGCCGATCTCGAAAGTGCAGAGGCCGAAGTATGGTCCGATGTATGGACCGCGCCCTACGGTGAAAGCTGCAACTCCTGCCATTGGGGTGAAGTATGGATTGGCCAGCGCACCCAAGACCGGTCCCGGCAGCGGACCTATGCATGGTTCGAAGTATGGTAAAAAACCCGGCTTGAAACCTGGCGCGAAGGGGCTAAACCCAAAGCGTCGTTCGGGCAAGGGCAGGGCGACGGCGCGCGGGTTGCGTCGCTGAGTTCACCCGCACTGCGCCTTGTGGCGCAGCGCGTGGTCCACCAGCACGAGCGCGGTCATCGCCTCCACCATCGGGACGGCGCGCGGGAGCACGCAGGGGTCGTGACGACCGCGTCCCTTGAGCGTCGTGTTCTTGTAAGAAGAATCCACCGTGTCCTGCTCGTGCATGACGGTGGCCACGGGCTTGAACGCGACGCGGAAGTAGATTGCTTCACCGTTCGAGATGCCGCCTTGGATTCCCCCGGAACGATTCGTCACGGTGCGAACTTTCCCGCCCTTCATCCGAAACGCGTCGTTGTGCTCCATCCCCGTCATCGTGATTCCTCCGAAACCTGAGCCGATGTCGAAGCCCTTCGACGCGGGCAGGCTCATCATCGCCTTCGCCAGGTCCGCTTCCAGCCGATCAAAGACCGGTTCGCCCCAGCCCACAGGGACTCCGCGCGCCACGCCTTCGACAATTCCGCCGACGCTGTCGCCAGCCGTCCGCGTTTTCTCGATGAGCCGAATCATCTTCGCCGCCATCGTCGAGTCGGGGCAGCGCAGGATGTTCGACTCGATCTGTTTCGCCTTCACCGTTTCGGGGTCCACGTCGGCGACGAGCTTCTGGACCTGCTTCACGTAGGCGAGCACTTCGACGCCGAATTGTTCACTAAGAATCTTCTTCGCAATCGCACCAGCGGCGACGCGGCCGATGGTTTCGCGCGCGCTGGTGCGGCCACCGCCCGGCCAGGCGCGGATTCCGTATTTCGCGTGATAGGTGTAGTCTGCGTGCGACGGGCGGAACTTCGTCGCCATCTCGTTGTAAGCCTCGGAACGCTGGTCCTCGTTCTTCACCCACATGCTGATGGGCGTGCCGAGCGTCTTGCCCTCGAAGGTGCCGGAGAGAATGTGGACGGTGTCGGACTCTTTGCGCGGCGTGACAATCTTCGACTGGCCGGGGCGACGACGGTCCAAGTCAGGCTGAATGTCCGCCTCGGTCAGCTTGAGCTGTGGCGGACAGCCATCCACCACCACGCCGACGCCGCCGCCGTGAGATTCGCCCCAGGTCGTGATGCGGAACAAGTGCCCGAAAGAATTCGACATGCGGTGAGCTTAGAGGGAAAGCGGTGCTCAGGTCAATTTGGCGTCGCGTGGGCGTTACTTCGCACCGTCAACCGCCAGGCAGATCATCGGCTCCAGCTTTCGGCCAGTCCGCTTTTCGTAAACGGTGGCGATGGCTTTGCTGAAGCTCTCGACGGCGGCGCGCTGCACGAGGTTGATGGTGGAGCCGCCGAAGCCGCCACCCGTTAATCGCGCGCCCAGACACGCCGGATGCGTCCTGGCGAGGGAGACGAGGAGGTCGAGTTCCGCGCAGCTGTTGTGGAAGTAATCACGCGAGCTTTCGTGGCTTTGAAACATGAACTGGCCGAACTGCGCGAAGTCGCCATCACGAAGGATGCGCGAGCTCGCCGCCACGCGCTGGTTCTCCCCTGCGATGTGATAGGCGCATTGATATTCGCGTTCGGTGAGTCGCTTGCGGTTGCTGTTCAGGAACAAGCTGTCCACGGAGCGGAGCGATTTGACTCCCAGCGCGCGCGCTGCGGCTTCGCACTGGCTGCGGAGTTCGTTGTAAGCGCCATCGACGAGCGCGTGTTTGACTCCCGAGTCGCAGACCACGAGCGCAATCTCGCCAATCATCGGCAGGTGTTCGATCGTGAGCGACTGGCAATCGATCTCGATCGCGTGAAAGGCTTTTCCAAAGAGCGACGAAAGGGGATCGAGCAGCCCGCAGTTGACGCCCACGAAGTTGGTTTCCGCAGCGTGACAGGTCCTGGCGATCTCGATCTTCTCGACGTTGGTCAACGGCCGAAGCGAGCCGTTGCCGGCGCGCTTTGGCGGAACGGTGACGCCGGTCGCGGTGAGGGTGTAGGGATGAAGCTGTCGCACGGCGAGCGCGGTTGCGACCATCAGCGCAGCGGAGCTGCTCAGGCCCGCACCGACCGGAATCGTTCCGTGAATGGCGGCGTTGAACCCGCTGCAATGCGCCTGGCGTTGGCGCAGCGCGACGAGCGTGCCTTTGATGTAGTTGGTCCACGGAGCGGCGACGTCGCGCGTGGTGTCCAGCACGGAGAAAGACTGTGGCGTTGGAAAGGCTGAGGAGATGAGTTCCACCTTGCCGTCCGTGCGCGCGGAGACGGACATGAACGCGGCGCGATCAATCGCCATCGCGAGGACGAGCCCTTGATTGTAGTCGGTGTGATTGCCGAGCAGTTCAACGCGGCCCGGGGCCTGGACGGTGTAGATCGGCGGAAAGCCGAAGTGCTTGCGGAAGAGTTGCTGGACTTCGAGCATTGGCGGGTGGTTCGTAAAACGTGAAACGTAATGGGGAAAGGATCTCGGCGGCTCCTTTACGTTTTACGCTTTACGCCTTCCGTTCCCCTTCCGCTCCAGCGCGTCCGCTTTGGCCGCGAGGGCGAAGTCTTTCGCGGTCAGGCCGCCTTCGTCGTGAGTCGTGAGAGCGAGGGTGACTTTGTTCGAGCGGATATCGATGTCCGGATGATGCCACGCTTTCTCCGCAGCCTTGGCCACGGCGTTCACGAACTGGATCGCTTCAGGGAGACCCTTGAACTCGTAGGTGCGGCGAATGACCTTTCCCTTGCGCTGCCACTTGGGAACACCCGCCATCGCCTCTGCCAGTTGCTTTCCGGAGATTGTTGCCATGTCTGAATCTTTGGCGGACGGCGCAGGCGAGGTCACGGCAAAAACGTGGGCGCGTGCCGGTGACCGTTTTCAAACCCGGGGAAAGAGCGCGAGTTTCGACAAACCTCTTTGCTTGCCTCGCTCCGCCACGTTCCCGTAACGTTCGCCCGTTCCTCGGCCCGCCCGTGTTGCTTGGCGTCGTTGCCGATGGAAACGCACGCAACGACTGACCCATAACCACGACGAACGCATGAACAAAGGAATCCGCTTCAAACTCTTTCTGATGATGGTGCTCCAGTTTTTTATCTGGGGCGCGTGGCTTCCGCTAATCTTCGGCTACCTGCCGAGTCTCGGCTTCACGAATGGACAGCAGGCATGGATTCTCAACGCCTTCCCGATCGCCGCCATCGTCGGCATGTTCTTCAGCAACCAGTTTGCGGACCGCAATTTCGCCGCGGAGAAATTCCTCGCGTTCAGCCATCTCGTCGGAGGTCTGGCCATTCTTGGCTGCGGATTCGTGAAGGACTTCCCGTCGTTCTTTGCGCTGATGATGGTTCACTGCCTCCTCTACGTCCCCACGATTTCCATTACGAACTCCATCGCCTTCGCCGCGATGAAGGACGCCAAGCAGGAGTTCGGCATCGTCCGCATGGGCGGCACCATCGGCTGGATTCTCGCCGCGTGGCCGTTCACCTTCATCTTCGTGGACTGGGCCGCCGTGAACACCGCGAACCCCCAGGGCTTCGTAGCGTGGATCGGTGAGGCGCTGAAGAATCCTCTGGTCGGTGATGCGGCCAAGGCGGCGACCAAATGGACCTTCATCGTCTCCGGCCTCGCGTCCGTGGCGCTCGCCATGTTCAGCTTCGTCCTGCCGCACACGCCGCCGAGGAAAGTCACCTCGGGCGACTCCAAGTTCGCCTGGCTGGAAACCTTCAAGCTGCTCAAGAACCCCTTCATCCTCGTGCTCTGGCTGGTGACGCTCATCGATAGCACGGTCCACAACAGCTACTTCATGTGGACCGGCAGCTTCCTTGGCACCTCTGTAGAAAACGGCGGCGTCGGCATCGCCAGCAACTGGATCATGCCCGTGATGAGCATTGGTCAGATTGCTGAAATTCTCACCATGTTCATCCTTGGCGCGACCCTCAAGCGGCTTGGTTGGAAGTGGACGATGGTCTTCGGCATCCTCGGTCATGCGGCGCGGTTCGGCGTCTATGCGTTCTTCCCGCAGCACAAGGAACTGATCATCGTCGTGCAAATCCTCCACGGCGTCTGCTACGCCTTCTTCTTCGCGACGGTCTATATCTTCGTGGAAGAGTTCTTCCCCAAGGACGCTCGATCCAGCGCCCAGGGCTTGTTCAACGTGATGATCCTCGGCCTCGGATCGCTCATCGCCGCGACGTTCTGCCCCGGGCTCTTCAGCGCAATGACCAAGGCCGGCGTCACGGATTTCAAGGCGCTCTTCCTCATCCCGCTCGGCAGCGCCATCGTGGGTGCCGTCGCCCTTGCGCTGTTCTTCCATCCGCCGAAGGGCGCGAAACCCGCCATTGGCAAGGGATCCGCCCCGTCGCATTAAACGAAAGGCCAGACCGTGCAAACGAACCGTCGCTCGTTCCTCCAGCAAACCGCGTTCGCCACTGCTGCGCTCGCGCTCGGCGGCTGCGCCTCGCTTGGTCGCAAGAAACCGCTCTTCGACATCTCGCTCGCCGAGTGGTCGCTGAACAAGGCGCTCTTCGGCAAGAAGATCGATCACCTCGACTTCCCCAAGGTCGCGCAGCAGAACTATGGCATCAGCGCCATCGAACTGGTGAACCAGTTCATGATGACGAAGGTGAAGGATCAATCCTACCTCGCCGAGTTTAAGAAACGCGCGGACGGCGAGGGCGTGAAGATCCTGCTCATCATGTGTGACGGGGAAGGTTCGCTCGGCGATCCCGATCCGAAGAACCGGCTCCAGGCCGTGGTGAATCATCACAAGTGGGCGGATGCCGCGAAGTTCTTCGGCTGTCATTCCATCCGCGTGAACGCGGATACAAAAGGCGAAGGCAGCTACGAAGAACAACAGGAACGCGCGGCGGACGGGCTTCGGTCGCTCTCGGTCTATTGCTCCAGGCTCGGTCTGAATTGCATCGTCGAGAATCACGGGCGTCTTTCCTCCAACGGCGCGTGGCTCGCCGGCGTGATGCGGATGGTGAACCTGCCGAACTGCGGCACGCTGCCGGACTTCGGCAACTTCAGCCTCGGCGATGGCAAGTGGTATGACCGCTATCAAGGCGTCACCGAGATGATGCCCTTCGCGAAAGCCGTCAGCGCCAAGGCGAACGACTTCGATGCTCAAGGCAACTGCGTGGAGACGGACTACCTGCGCATGATGAAGATCGTCCTCGCCGCCGGTTACCACGGCCATCTCGGCATCGAATACGAAGGCGAGAA